>NZ_DATCVJ010001018.1:0-27554 GCF_036566945.1 Chitinophaga sp.
AAGTAACATAACCCGGGGAACGTGTTTGCGAGATAGATTGAAGATTATCTAAGGCTAATGCCATGAGAATTGTATAATATTCAAAGATAGTTCGGTAGCGACTTAGAAATGGCCAACGCGAGTGTATTGGTATTTAGAGAATATTGAAAAAAGATTTTCCAGGAATCTTCGCTATACGAGAAACCTTGCGTAGCATGGCCCATGATTGGGAGACGCATTCCCTAAATATTCCGTTGCATGAGGGTTAATATTACAATAGCAATGGGGAGAAAAGGCAATTAGCCTTTTCTCCCCATTTAGGTTCGGTGTGCGTGTCTGACGATCGACTACCGATAATTCTTTATGCCTTCTCACTAAAGATGTAATTTATCTTTCTTCACCAACAGTTCTTCTATAGACTCCTGGTACATTTCGTCTGGTATACAACAGTCTATCGGACATGCAACTGCACATTGAGGATCCTCATGAAATCCCTGACACTCTGTACATTTATCTGCAACAATATAATACAGCGTGGGAGACAGGGGCGCATTGCGCTGGCTGGCATCAATAGTAGATCCGTCCATCAACGTGTAATCACCTCTAACCGTTGTGCCATCAGCCATTGCCCATTCTACGCCACCCTCATAGATCGCGTTATTCGGACATTCCGATTCACAAACTCCACAGAAAATACATTCATCTGTAATTTTAATAGCCATAGTAATTTTAATTAGGAAGCTTTCTATGCTTCATTAAATAATAATAACCAATAAGAGAATAAAATTAGGAGAAAATAATTTATTACCTCAAGAAAGACTCAAATATTTGTACGCTATATGAGAAATTTCGTAATAGCCAGGCCAGGACTATTGATGCTGGGAGATTACGACCAGGCCAGCGACATGAGTTCAATTTTGCAGCAGCCTGCTCCAAAATTGTCATGGTTTCATACTAAACTTCCGTTCAAGATAAGTATACTCTAGTGGGAGTATGTGAAAGAGATTGTGTCGACACAATTAAAGAGTCAAAACATAGTTGGCAGGCGGGGATTATATAGTTTTTTTCATCAGCAGTGCACAGCGGAAAGTTTGCTGATTGAAGACAAAGGATACAAGTGAAAAGAAGAAGTCGTTTGGCAGAAATGCTTCAAGAAAACTTGCACTTTCCTATACAATCGATTATCTTTCGTTTATAATTCCATGAAATGAAGACTCTTTTTTTTTCTATTATTTTTTTGTTTGTTAATACTGTATGTCTTGCACAACTAAAGGTAGACCTGCGAGGGTTTAACGCTGGAAATGGTACCGCTGTAAAACAACAAGACTCATTGCTTGAAATCACCTGGCCGGCTGGCGATAAGATGCAGGGCAATGTAGTAATAGACCTGCACACATCAGCGGCGTTATTTAAAACGATAACATTAGGGCAACAACAAATCAGTGCCGATGTAGATCCTGTTTTTGTGGTGACAGTAGGTAAAAGAGATTTGCAATCGCAAAATGGCTGGAACATATTTTTTGACAAGGTGCCAACGAAACCTTATCAAAGCTATCCATTGATCATAAAGAAAACCAGCGTTTCGGTAAAAACAGATGGTAGCCGAACAATAGCAAGCATAGGACCTGTGACTGCCGCATCCTTTACTGGCACACTGGAAGTAACCTTTTATAATGGAACTCCCTTATTTAATATCGCAAGTGTGATCAGCACCGCTGATACCGCCAAAGCGATTGTTTTTGATGCGGGTATAGTAAGCAGAAAGCCCCGCTGGAATAGTGTTGCCTGGATTAATACTGCCGATAGTTTGCAGCAAATGGCAGTGAATGTAACGGATACTGCGAAATCACTTGCGTCAAAATACCGCGCCATCGCAGTACTGGGGAAGTCAGGTGCTATAGCTGTTTTTCCACCACCACATCAATATTTCTATCCACTTGACGAAGCTTTCAATCTCAGGTTTACCTGGTATGGAAGTGAGTACCGTAATATGGTAAATGGCACTGGTATTGGTATACGACAGGAGTTGGAAGGTGATAAACGTTTTGTACCCTGGTTTAATGCGCCCCCTGGTACGCAGCAGCGCCTTAATTTCTTTTGTTTGCTGAGTAAACAGCAGGATGTGTTGACAAGCGTAAAAGCATTCACACGTAACGACCGCTACGCAACGCTGCCCGGATTTAAAACAATGGCCAGCCATTTTCATAATGAATTTGTGATGAAAGTGATGATGGCCGGAAAACCAATTCCTGCACACCCGGAGTTTGTAGAAGTATTTAAGCGGTTGGGGGTTGATATTGTACACCTGGCAGAATTCCACTACACTGCAGATCCTCAGGGTCCTGATGAGAAACGTTTACCGCAATTAAAAGCACTTTTTGATTTATGTGAGCATCAGTCAGACAGCAGCTTTCTGCTGCTGCCAGGAGAAGAACCCAATGAATTTTTTGGAGGCCACTGGCTAGAGGTCTTTCCAAAGCCGGTATACTGGGTGATGTCGCGGAAAGCAGGAGAACCGTATGTCGAAGAAAAAAATAGCTACGGTAAAGTTTACCACATCGGTAATAAAGAAGAAATGTTGCAACTGCTCAAGGATGAAAAAGGCCTGGCATGGACAGCGCATCCACGGACTAAAGGCTCCGTGACAACGCCCGACAGCTATAAAGATGAAGCCTTCTTTTTATCAAACCGATTTATGGGTGCAGCCTGGAAAGCAATGCCGGCAGACCTTTCACAACCACGACTGGGTAAACGCGTACTTGACCTGATGGACGATATGAATAACTGGGGTAATAAAAAGACAGTCATTTCAGAAGCAGATCTCTTCACCATAACACATAGTAATGAGATGTATGCACATATGAACATCAATTACCTGATGTTAAACAAGTTGCCGGCATATAAGAAGGGCTGGATGCCAGTTCTTGATGCCATGCAGCATGGCCGGTTTTTCAGCAGCACAGGAGAAGTACTGATGCCGCAGCTGACAGTAAATGGTCATATCTCCGGAGATAGCCTGTGGTTGCCCGCTGATGGCAGTGCAATAATTGATTTGCAGCTTCACTGGACCTTTCCTATGAATTTTGTTGAAATCATTTCAGGAGATGGAAAGCAAGTATATAGAGAAAAAATATCGCTGACAGATACAAAAGCTTTTGGCAGGAAAAGTTTTCATTTTAATACCAACCTGAAAGGCCGCAAATGGGTACGTGTAGAAGCCTGGGATGCAGCTGCCAACGGCGCTTTCAGTCAAACATTCTGGTTAATGTAGCAAAAATTATTTTTCCTTGTTTGATAATTAAAAAAAAGATGCTTGAAAAACTTTTAAAACGCCTTGTTTCAGCGGCCACTGTTTATACGATATCTATAATACTGGTTAGCTGTGGTGGGAGAGTAGCTAGTAAACAACCACCGGAACAGATGCTCTCTAAAGACCTGCCTTCCATTCAGGTGAAGGCACTTTATCCCGGAGCCAATATAAGAACCATATTAGATACCGTTACGCCACCATTAAAGGACTCCATTTATCATTATATTGAAAACATGGATCACCTGATCTATACGGCAAGTAGCGATGGATCATTAATTATTTCTGTTTACTTTAAGCCTGCAACTGATCTGGACCAGGCTGCGCTGAAGATTTCAAATGTGGTGGCTGTTGTAACAAGGCAACTGCCTTCTCAGGTGGTGCAATCCGGTATCACTGTTCTCAAACAAGAGGAGCCTATAGTGATGGCCGTTGATTTGTATTCGGAAGATGCCGCGAATTATGCTCCCACATTCCTGGCTAATTATGCCGCAGTCCATATTGTACCCGAAGTACAGCGGATTCAAGGTGTTAGTCACTTAATTACTTTTGACACGCACCGAGATTCCCTGATTCGTATCTGGTTAAATAAAAAGAATAGGACCGCAACGCTGAACGAACTATTAACAGCTATTCCGGCTGAGAAAGTGGAAGCGGTAACGGGGATAGTATACAAGAATGGTAAGCAGCCTTTTGATTACATGATTAAATGTAAAAGTGAGCATAACCAACTTGATGCATATAGGAATATGATTATTCGCACCAATGGCGATACCGTGTTGAGATTAAAAGATGTGACAGCGACAATTGAATTTGGTCCTCCTATAGATGGAAATGTGACCCGTATAAATGGCAAGCCAGGTGTCAATATCGTGATAACGCCGATGGCCGGTTCAAATTATAACGAGACGCAGAGAGCCGTAAAAGAGTTGATGGAAACGGCGTCGATGAAATTCCCTGCCGGTTTAAAACATAGGATCTTATATAACCCGAAAGACTCCCTATACATGTCCATAGAGTAGGCCATAGATTTTTTATAATTGACCATGTCCCCGCACCGGAGATGGCGGAGATGGAGAATATACCGCCGGGGTATAAAAAGGCGAATAGTTATTGTAGCCGCCATAACCGCCTCTGCTAACGCCAATGCTACCGGAAATAGAGAACGTTTTATCATTGCTGATGTACATCACGCCTATTTTGGCGTCCGAATAGGCGGCGAAGTTGTTAGGTTGCATCAGGCTGTAGCCCTTGTTCATCCCAGGTTGATAAGGCATCCCGTAGGAACGGAAAACAGAAGGCGCCACAGATACGGCTCCAAAGGCGAACAGGTTAGGGGTCAATTGACGGTTCACCTGCAATGCCAAAGGTACCGACAAAAACGAAGTACTTCCTCCTCTGAATGCTACAAAGCCAGTGGAAACACCCGCATATTTCGTAAGAGACCATTTCTTATGAATATTGTTGGTATCACCTACCTGTTGCGGATGTTGGAAGGCAGACGGCGTGCCGTCCATAGCTCCGAAAGAAGAGCCTGTCTGTGCCTTTACTGTCATCCCCGACATCAAAATAGCCGCAAAAAGGATTGTCCGTTTCATAATAATAAAGATAAGCATCCTTTTTTATTAAAATGCTAACAGAATCACAATATTGTCATAGGAACAAGGAAATCCCCCTCAATGGCCACCATCGGGCGGCCTGGCAGCCCGATGGCATTTCCGGAAGCTCAATCCTGTTGCCCTACCGCCTTGTTGAGGGCAACGATAGCCGCCTTGAAATGTTGCCGGCTTATAAGGAACTGGAAATTGACTTTTCTTAAGGCGATCCCCACACATAAAATATTAATCTCAGCGTTGGCCAGTGCCGCAGTCGCGTTGGCTAGTAATCCCGGCTGGTCCATGTTAGAGCCCAGCAGGCAAACCATTGCCACCCGTTCCACCGTCACATGTTCATATTTTTCTTTCAGGTCGTTCAGTAGCTGCTGCTTCAAGTCACTTTCCCAAATAACGATGCTAATGCTGTTGGCACTGGTAGCCTTAAAAGTATAGCTGACGCCATAACGGGCAAATACCTGCATGATATCGAGGTCACTTCCCACTGCACCTACCATTAAAGGGTCGTAGATGTCGATCAGTAATTGTTGCTCCGATCCGGTGATCACCTCCACTCGTTTATGCTCGGAAATATAATTTTTGGTGATCAGCGTGCCCGGATGTTCAGGTTCAAAGGTATTTTTGATACGAAGATTAATACCAGCTATCTCCAGAGGTTTGGCGGCTTTAGGGTGAATGGCTTCCATTCCCACATCGGCCAGTTGATCGGCAATATCATAGTTGGTGTAACCAACGGGTTGCACGTTTTCCAGGCCTACCAACGCCGGATCAGCGGTTGACAGATGATATTCTTTGTGAATAATCGCTTCTTCAGGCCGGAGCAATTCCGCTATCCTGCTGAAGGTTACTTCAGAATAACCACGGTCAAATTCTCTCATGATCCCCTCCGTTCCCTTTACATATCCTGTTGCTATACACAAACAGCTTTTAAGATCGATGTTCGCAAATTCCTCTCTGATACGTTCATCAATGGTCAGAGAACGACCATCACCCAGCCCGCTGAGGTCTGCCAGTGCTACGTTAAGTGCTTTGTGCTGCAGGATGTTTGTCAGCACAAAGGCCGAATGGCTTTCGCCCACGGAAGCCAGAATTTCCCGAACGGCCTGCAGAATGCCCTCATTGAGGTATCCGGAGGCCAGTAGGGTATTGGCACTATCAAGATAGGTCAGCACCTGGTTAATAATGCCATCCGTCACCTCATTGGCCCTTGCGATATCCAGCCCGAGCGGTCCGTAATAAGTGTTGAGTTCTTTCAGGTGAAGCCTCACAGATTCAAGTGCCTGATGGTAATCATTTCCTGATGCAAATTGATGATAGGCACCTGGCGCTTTAGTTTTTTTATTTTCCAGCAACAGGTTTGTAACGCCTGAAAAGGCAGAAACAATGAATACACGATTGTATAACCTGTCGCCCGTACGGCCATAATAAATGATATTGTCGATGACGTCTTTCAGGGCACTCATTGACGTGCCACCGATTTTTTCAACTGTTAGCATGCTGCGAAGCTATATAATTTATTAATGGAATAAAAGGGTTAGCCAACCGCCGGAAAGTTTTTTTAGCGATGACCAGAAACTAAAAACCCGCTCATAGAGCGGGCTTTTAGCTTTGTATTTAATCAGCTTTTACTGAGAGTCTTATTTTTTCTGTTGAGACAAGAACGTAACGAGCGATGCAAATTCATCGTATGATAAGGCGTTAGCCAGGCCGGTAGGCATCATAGACGTTTTCATTTCTTTACGGGTCAGGATGTCGGATACCTTCACGGTAGATACTGTACCACTGATATCTCTCATCACTACTTTCGCAGAAGTTTCTTCCGTAACAAATCCCATGTAAGACTTATTACCCTTCGCTGTGATCATCACAGTGGCAAAACCCTGCGAAATAGACGCGTTAGGTTTGAGAATAGATTCAGCGATCTGCTCCCGGTTCATGATAGAGCCGATCTGTCCCATGAAAGGACCTTTCTGGACATCTCCTTTGTTAATACTATGACAGGCGATGCAACCCTGGTTGGTAAACATTACTTTTCCTTTGGCAGGATCACCTTTCAATTTATTAACAGCCAGCAAAACATCTTCGATAGATGACTTGCCCACCTGACCTTTCTTACTTTTTATTTTTTCCAGATCTACCTTAGGTTCTTTAGATGGAGCCGGAGCAGCTTTTTTCTCTGATGCAAATGCAGTGATTTCCATTCTGTCGCGGGCGTCAAGATCTCTGAAAAACTCTTTGCCGGCAGGACCTTTCTTCACAGATTCTTTGATAAGGAATTTTTCAATAGCCGGAGATGCTTCCCAGGTCACTGCTTTATAATAGGGGCCATGTGAATCTGGTCGGGTACCCCACCACCAGGATGCATCATAGGTGTCTTCTTTTTTGTAGAGGCGTGCTAATGTGACAAGGATCTGTTGCTTCACCTTTGGATCTTTCGCCAATGGGTAAGCACTGATTAAGCCGTTCACCGCTTTCTCGTCATGCATATAGCGTAAGGTCCACAGCGCGAGGGTGCTATTCGGGCCGTTGATGGCTGCTACCGCAGCATCTACTGCCTGAAGATTTAAGAGCGCACGAACCGCCAGGTGAGGCAGCACGATAGCTGAATTAGGAGTGGCGTGCGGTCCTTCTGCCTCTTTAACAGGTGCTGTAAAGGAAGCAGGCACTTTAATAGCTAATAATGCATTGGCATTTTCAACACGACCTAAACGTCCCAATCCGATGATAGCAGCAGCCTGCACGCGCGGAGACGGATCATTCAATCCTGCAAGGAATGGTTCTGCCGAAACATCTTTAAGAAGACCTTTTCTGTCTGCCAATGCACGTAATGCATGTTCTCTTACGGTAGGATCTTTTGTTAATGCTGTTAAAGCTGCGATACCATCTGCGCCGGTTGCCTGGGCGTAGGTATAGATACCGGCTACACGAACCGATAAAGGCAATTGAGCATCAGATGCAACAGTCAGGGCAGCTGCAATCGCTTCTTTGCTACCGCGTGCAATCAGCTCCTGAGAGGCATTTAAACGGGCTACCGCACTGGCCGATGTAAGTAATTTTGCCAATTCTTCTATCGAAGCTTTGGCCACATCAGGAAATGCATGGTAGGTCCAGTCGTTCGGTACGGCCCGGATCACATAACCTTTATCCGGACTGCCGGAATAGCCTGCGCCATCCCATGCTGAGAGATAAAGTCTGCCAGATCCGTCAACATCCAGATCCGTAATCTGAGGAAGTCCTATAAACTCTTCTTCTTTTTGAGTGAAGGTAGGGCCATCAGGGGTTACCCGGTGTATATACAGCATACTGCGTCCCCAATCCGCCATCATGGGCACATTGTTGAACTTTGCAGGCCAGCCTGGTTCCGCCATATATAAGGCGCCGGTGCCGGAGCCACCACCAAGATCCGCCAGCGCAGGTAATATTTCATCAGTAAAATGCTGAAATAATACCGGGTAGCCATATTCGCCGGATTGGATATGGTGCGAAAACCGCACATTCCATCCACCACCGTCATTGGTGTTTTCTCTTGTAAATACATTCATGTATGGGTCAATAGCCACATCATACACATTACGTGTACCGTGGGTGTAGATCTCCATTTCGGTACCATTGGGGCGTACCCGAACAATACCACCGCCCAGCATAGTCAGCTGCTTGCCGGAACGATCAGTGGCGTTATGAAACCCAAAGTCGCCAACAGCAATGTAGATCCAGCCATCAATACCCATTCTGATACCATTAGTGGCATGGTCGGTTCCCCGCTCCTGGATATATTTGGTATTACTGAGATTTTCTACGAGTGGTTGAGCAGGTCCGTCTGCCTTTCCATCTCCGTCCTTGTCTTCAAAAACAACAAGGGCCATTCCGGTAGCTTTACCGGATTCCTTGGAAAATGTGGTATGCAATACATACACCTTGCTGCCCTGCACAATGATGCCACGTGGGTTATCCACCGTTGCAAACTCAATGTGCTCGTCCATTTTGCCGTCATTATCCTTATCAATCAATTTAAGAATCCGACCTTTTCCCGGGTCTTTTCCCAATGAACCGATCATATCCACTCCTACAAATACTTCGCCGGTGGGCGCAACTGCCAGGCAAGCAGGACTGGGCGTTATGTCAGGCCCGGCAAATCTGGTAATTGTTAGTTCAGGGGGATTAGGAGAAGTCGCTCCTATGAATTGTTTTGCGCCAATAAATACTGCAAGAGAATAAATCAGGCCAGTAGAAAATTTCGTCATTTTTGTTCGCTGTGTTTATAATAGAGTATTATTCATATGCTTCTTATCAAAAGCAACGGTCAATATAGAAAAAAATAAATTTTGAGGTGGAAATTATTTGGGGAACGGTATGGAATACGATTGCATGAGCCGTATCTGTTGGTATAAAAGGAGGGATATGAAGATACCAATATCTGTATTTTTTTAACTTTTAACGATCGTTTTAGCACGGGGAAATAGGAGGATGATCTACCACAAACAACCCTCATTCCATACATTTGTAATAAATATAAGAGCTATGGCAGACAATCTTTCTGATAATAAATTAAAACATGAGCAGGTACAGTATCTCGAATTCCTGTCGAAAGATATTAACCGTGCGAAAGAATTTTATACTAAGAGCTTTGGCTGGAAGTTTACAGACTACGGCCCCGACTATACGGCGTTTGAAGGAGCGTATGTAGATGGTGGATTCACTACCGGAAAACCGGTAAAAGGTACTGTTTTAGTCATCCTCTACTCAAACAATATTGAAGCAACCCAACAAAAGGTGGTTGCAGCAGGAGGGACCATCGTAAAGGAGATCTTTAATTTCCCTGGTGGCAAGCGGTTCCATTTCACCGATCCTGATGGCTACGAACTGGCCGTCTGGTCTTTGTAATTTTGAACAAAAATTTTTTCCGGTTGTTGCTGTTGGGGAATTTATCAACCGTATCTTATGCTGAGAATATTCCCCTTCATCTTCACCTTCGTAGGCATCAGTCAATGTACCTGGGCACAGGATGCCAATTACTGGTCGAATAACTACGGACCTGCGGGCTTTTTTACGCCCGGCGCTGTAGTGGCCAACAATCGGGACAGTGGTGTGCTTTTTTACAATCCGGCTTTGCAGGCCTGGACGAAGAAGAAGGCAGTGTCTATTTCAGGAACCATTTACCAGGTGGAGGCCATCAAAATAAAGAATGGCGCCGGTACCGGGAAAGATTTGAAATCGCGTATTACGTCCAGTGTTCCGCAGATGCTGTCTGGTATGGTGGCATTGGGGAAGAAGAAGCCCGTTTATATTGCCTACGCACTAACGCATACGGCCGTATTTAATTACAACGTATCCCAGCAACAGGATACCAGGCTGAACATACGTGACAGCGCAAATACCCCCGGACTCGAGTATTTCATCGGGCAATATAACTTTCAAAATGTAACCAGGGAAACATCGGCGCTTATCAGCACTGGTTTTGCGCTTACCAAACGATGGGCTATCGGATTTACGGCTGAAGGACAATCCCGTTCCCAACACTATAGTGAGTCCTTCAGTTCACGTGCATTGATTGGCACTGGCACCACGCTACCGCTGGCCAGTAATGAGGGGGCCTATCAGGTAGACTATCATCATCTTGGCCTGAAATTACGGATGGGACTCAGCTATGAAATGGAAAAGCATCACTTTGGGTTACTGCTATCTTCACCCCTCATACACATCGGTGGAAAGGGGACTTTACTTAGCAACAATGCTATTTCCAATATCCATTTTATTCCACAGGAAACAGTGAATCTACTGGCCAGCACCCGGCAAACAAAATTGACATCGGATTATAAAGTGCCGGCGAGTATTGCATTGGGCTATGCCTATGATTACAACAAAGGACAAGTGTATGTGGCGGCAGAATATTTCCTGAAAGTAAAAGAATACAATATTCTCACCCCGCGGGCCGAAGGCTTCATAAGGCCGGACACCGGCGGCTCCCATGCATCTACAGTGGCGTTGCTGGAAATGCGGGAAGCCAGGAAAGCTATTTTTAATATAGGGGTGGGGGTTAGTTATCAGCTCAAACCACAGTTGACAGGGTATTGCGCTCTCCGAACCGATTTCAACTATGCCACCCGGGAAACTACCAATGGATTTTCTCCTAATACCGCCACATGGGATAATTATTATTGTCAGTTAGGAGTAAACATAAAGAGACGTGAATATAATCTCCGCACGGGTATTTTATTGGGCTACGGTCATAATAGCAGCTATCAACAGCCGATTAATTTTGATGACCCCAAAGAATCCAATTTACTCACCGGAACTATTGGTACGGTACCAGCTACCCGTGTGACCGCCGGGTTAATGATCACTTTTATTCATAATTTATAAGGTAAATAAAGAGAAAATGGATAAATAACCTTACGTGTTTTATCTGCCAGTAAGTGTTATAGTAATATCTTTCTGGCGCGCAGAACGACGAAACATTCCCCACTGCCGGAGCGAAAAGATATGAAGCGTATACGCCAAAGGCACCAACAACCCCGGTAGGTAAATAAATGGGAATCTCGTCAGCAGCGAACTATCGGGCGTATTATGGAAAACACGCAGCGCGGTTGGCATGGATAGCGTGGATATGGTGACAATATTCGTCAGCAAAACAAGGCCGGCAATATTATATAACATTGCCACCACCGGAGGCCAGGCTTTTTTTACAAAACAATAGTAGCCTATCGGAACGGCCAGCAGGCCGGTGAGCACGTCGAAGTTGCGTCCTTCAAAACTCATATTCACAGGCAATGAACCATTGCGTACCAGCAACCAGAGTCCAATTTCCACCAGGATGCGAAATGACTGCAGATAGATGAGCCATTGGGGTTGGACATACTGCAAAAACGCTTTGCCCGCGTGTGAACGGCTGAAGATCAGCACCAGGACTAAAGGTGGCAACAAGGCCAGTACCAGCCGTGGCGGCAAGGCGGAAAAGTTGGCAAAGAAACCACGTATCGACAATACACCGAGGAGGAGTATCCACGCAGCCATCAGGACAGTAGCTTTGAGAAAAAAGGATCTGGACATTATTGGATCGTATAAGGATACAAAGTTCTGAAGACGGGCGTTAACCCGGATAACCAAAATTGCTATTTTGACTGAAGCCGGTAATGGCTGGGGTAAATTCCCACTCTCTGGTTAAAAAGGCGGCTGAAGGACTGGCTGTTGTCAAATCCCAGCAGGCTGGCAAGATCCCCTATAGGTATGGCGGAATCAATGAGTAAGCCCCTTGCTTTCTCGATCCGGAGGTGTTGGATGTATTGATAGGGCGACAAGCCGTATACCGAACGAAACAATCGCAAAAAATGATATTTGGAGAGACAAGCGGCCGTGGCAAGCTGGTCCAGACTCACTTCACCGCAAAAGTTGGAACGAAGAACGTCCATGGCACGGGAGAGGCGTTTGTAGAGTTCTACACGCGTGGCCATCCGCACGGGTGGCAGACCATTTACCGTCGCCGCGATGTGGCGGTGCTGCTGCAAATGATACGACAACAGGGAAGTCATCTGTTCTTCAAAACGGAGTTTGTTGTACCGGGTTTCACTATACGAAGCCATTATACCCCGGATCAACCCATTGAAGGTCGCGTCCCGGGGATGCAACTGGTTAAAAAACGAAATAGGTGATAATTGCTTTTCCGTACCGGCATCCAGGATCCTGTCTGGCGGCGTTACCAGGGAATTAAGAACAGATTCACTGAAGAACTCCCCGAAATGAATGTTAAAAGTTTCGGCGCCGCCGGAATTTTCTTCTATCTGAAGTGTATAAGACTGGGCGCGATTACTGACAAAATAATTCTCCTCATTGATGTGGGTTGTTTGCCGGTCCACACTACAAAGACTATTGCCACGAATATTTAGAAAAAAAGAAAAAGGGCCTTTGATATCGGGGCGATAACATTCCCTGACCTTCGTATGAATGATCACACTGGGAAAACCCTCCGTATCCAAAGGAAGATTGCCCCATCCCAACCGATTGCTAAATCCGTGGGCTATCTGGCTCTTCAGCCAGGTGAGATCGGGAAATTCATGAAAGATCATACACGCAATATACGACTAAGTTTGCGTCCAGTGTTTGCCAGATAAAATAGCCAGGTAAATGTGCTATTTCAAACGGTTATTGATCAGCTCCACCAACTTTTGAAACTCTTCTTCCGAATAGCCAACAGATGAATAAATAACTTTACCGTTTTCATCTATCAGGAAGTTCCTGGGGATATTCTGGGAGGCAAACAGACTAAAAATTTTCCTTCCTTCATCCGGCAGGATAGGAAAATCAAATCCTTTTTTTTCTTTAAATGGTTTTAATTTCTCCCATCCTTCTTCACGACCAAAAACAAAAAAGGCAAACCGGGAATCATTCTTATGCGGCGCCCATATCTGTTTCTGTACTTCAGGTAGTTCTGCATTGCATGGCGGACACCAGGTCGCAAACAGATTAAGCAATACCAGCTTCCCTTTATAGTCCGCAATATTCACTGTTTGCCCTTCCTTTAGCTCAAAACTGAAGGAAGGAACTGGATCTCCCACGTTGATGAAGGTTTCTTTATCTTGTGCGTAGCTGCTGTAAGTAGTAAAAACGGCGAATAAACAAACAAGGAATAGTTTCATAAAATATATTTTAATAGCGGTCTGTAAATACCTAAAATACGCATTATTGATGATAATCTTAATTCATTTCAATGGCCTTTTTTAATAATACCAACGTCGTATTCCAATAGAAATTAAGATGCTGATATATCGTGAGGGTTGGAAAGTTAGTGATAGTCAAATGTAACGAAGTACGTTGTTCCAATGGCGTTAATGTAAACCGGACAATTGTATGATGCTCTTTTGTGTCAGGGAGCCGGGATAGAGAACTTAAAAAATCATAGCTGAGTACCTGCTCCCTTACATATTCAAGTACAACGCCTTTATTTTCAAATGGGAGATGATGAAATCCCTGTACTGAAAAAAGAGAGCCAACTTTCCATGTAGTAGTTATTTTCAGATCAAAATCCGCTTCCCCCATCCATTTTATCATTAGGCCAGGATCTGTGAGAGACTTCCATACTTCGGCTGCAGGGGCGTCAATGACTATTTTTCTATCTATAATTGTTTCCATGGTTTTAAGCTATCTTCACTGCTTTAGGTTCCATCATTTCCACACACATATTCAACCACTGCAACTTAGCGCTTTTGCAGCCAAGGTCCAGTATAGCCGGAAAGGCGCGCAGTACATTATACAGCAAATCTACTGCATCTTCATCATAGGCTTTATCCTGGAAGTAAATCTTATCCTGTGTAATATAGTTCGTAAACAAGGTGACCTGTTGCGGAAGTAATATGCCCTGATAGGCCGGTTCTTCCAGCATCACGGACAACTGCGCTTTGAAAGTCTGTTCCGGCTCTTTTACGGAAGTAAGCCGGAGCTCAATTTGCGCATAAGGGTGACTTTCCTGCATAAATGTAACGGCTTTCAGGAGTGCGTCATAGCAGCTGTTTCTGGTGTCTGTTTGTTGTACAGTGTGAGAATAAATACCAGATAATTTTTCCCATTTCTCCAGCTCGCCGCTTGATTCAGCAAGACGGTGGAAATAAGCATAAGCGGCGGCATCATTAGCTTTCAGCTGATCACGGTTGGCCGCAATGGTGGTATCCAGATGGTCCATGAGGGTGTAGATGGTAGTCATGGAATACTTTACGCCATCGTAGTCAAAAGTTTTGATGCTGTGCTCCACAACCGTGAGTTGATGTAGTAATGCTTTATCATTTTCGAGGATAGAAAGTGAATGTGCAAGATTGACCATCTCATCGCCGAAGAGTTGCTCCGGTGTTTGGTGCGCAGTCGTGGCAAGCGATTCGGCAGGTTGCATGGCGGAGGGATTCCAGCGATCATAATAACCATTAAAAACAGCCGGGAAGATGAATAAAGGATATTCCTGCTCATAGGCCGCTTTAAAAGCAGCCATGTCTTCTTTGACTACTGCCGCCGGATAATTAACAGTGCTAAAGATGCGGGTGGAGAAGTCTTCCTGTCGTTTTTTGACATCCTGAAAAATAACATTTCCGGGTTCCGGCTTTTCAGCTGCTTTGTGGATATTCAATTTGTGAAGTGCCGCGATCCGGTCTTCCGTACTAGGATGCGACGCCCACTGGTTTTTGATGACCAGCTTGGATTTATTATAACGTTCATAGTGCGCTTCCGTCAATACCGGTACGCCTTCCAGCAATGCCAGCCTTCTGTCTGCGGCCAGGTACTCCATCATCCACCGCTGTTGCTGATACACGTTAGCAGACGTTACGGATTGCTGATAACGGTGATCATAAAAGCCCAATACCATATTCAACGCCTGATCGGACAGCTGCATCCGCAGTAAAGAAGAAATCAGCGGCTCGGGGCCGGTGACGCTGGCGGCTACGGCATCAGCATGAAATTCCATCTCTCTGGATAACCCCATATAGGTGAGGTTGATCAGTTTATAATTCTCCTTCAATATCCATTGTATGCCCTGCACGATCACAATAGCAATATTTACAAAAAGGGCGATAATACTGCCGACACTCGCAATGCTGGAGGCATTTTGCTGATAGGATGCGTTGTCGTACAGCATATTATAAATCACCTGGTTCACATTGTATACATAGCTTCCCAGCTTCATTGAACGTTGCGAAAAGTGACCGAATTCATGTGCCAGAATAGCTTTGAGTTCCAGCCTGGTTACACTGTTGACGAGGCCCATTCCTATTTGCAGGTTCTTTTTAACAGGAAAGAACATGCTCCAAAAACTGGAGTCGTAGAATACAGCCGCATTAACTTCTGCCGATAGATAAATTTTCTTTGGGAAATCGGTCTTCACTTCCTGCACAATCTCTTCAATCAACGCAAAAAGTTGAGGTTCTTCTTCTCTGGTAATTTCGGTCAGATGGGAGCGATCCACTTTATGCGAGGCGAAAATGAATTTCAGCAGGAAATAAGTAATCATCAGGCCCATACAGAGTAAGCCCAGGCCCAGACCAATCGTTAATACAGAAACGCCAAATGATACCACCAGCAGCCCCGCCCAGCCGCATAACACGGTTAATCCGACAGACAGCGCAAATAAGAGCAAATAGGTAAAAATGAATAAGATAATACTCAGTACCGCCTTCACCGCTAATTTTCGAAAGGCAGGGGAAACAGTGACAATTTCGGATGTCATGGTATAGGATTTAATCCGACGAAAATAATATTTTCCGCCGGAATTGCATCATCCCACTGCCGCTCTTTTTATCCGTTACCCGCGACAGGCTTTTACCTGCATTATTTTTGCCAGCAATATCCAGGTGGGCAGGAATATGACCATGATAAGTATAGAGGGCTCTTTTATAGAAATAACGGCAGCATGCCATCCACTTGTAATACACCATGCACCGAATAAGTAAACAAGACTGGCCACAGCGACCAACAGGCCGTACATAACGCCCGTGCGTAGAAAACGACCTGGGCTTGCGACAATTTTGGCGGCTGCATGAGCGCCGGCCACCCATCCGCCAGCTAATAGTAACACATAAAAGCTAATGGCATACGGATTCGATTGCAGAGAGAAAGTAGTGTTTAACCCTTGCATAAGGTCTGCACGAAACAGCAGCAGGATAAAAATTGCCTGTCCACACAGGATAATTAACAGGTGACTGATGATGCCGTAAATGGCGCCCTTCCTGGCCGACAGAGATGTACTCATGATGTAAATGGATAAGGTATTTAAAATCTTAAAACACCTTGCATCAGGATTTGAACTAGGGGAGAGGTTAAATTTTTTCCTTACTTTCGCCCCTTATAAACCTATACCAGCGAAATAATATTCCTTTACAATGAAAATATGGATTAACCCCTTAAAAGGAGAAGACAAAATTATTGCACACCTGAACGACATGATCTACAAATGCAATCCCAAAGCGGCAGAAGTTAATACCGTCGCCTGGGGACTGGAACAAGGTGTGGCCCCGGATGAAAATATGTTCAATATTCCATTACATTATATTAACGAGGTAAGATGGGAAGAAGGCAAACAATATATCCAGGTATTTTTCCGGGGATCCGAAGAACACCTGACCATTTATGATGAGGCGAAGCGACGTGAAATATTCGATTATTTTAGAACAATCCTGCCATCTTTCTCAAGTACTACCATACATCAAACAGCCATAGAGGCGGGTAAAAAAACACTGATCGCTATGGGTGTTGTTAGTGTATTGTTAGTAGTGAGTTTGTATTTTTCCGCAATGGTCGAATCCGGTGTAGAATACGAGATTAGAGGACGTGCTGGCTTATTGGCCGCTGTTGTTGGTATCGCTTCCCTGGGCACAAAAAAGGTGTTGCTGATATATGGCAGCTTACTGGCTATTACTGGTATTTCCTTTGCCAGAAAAGCAAAGCAACCACGGGTAATCCATAAAATCACTAAATAAGTAAAAATGGAAAAGGGCTCAGCTCTTTTCTTTTTTTATGAGCATATGGTGGGGCGTACATTTTACAGATCAAAAAAATCCGCCACACTCTTTTATGAAAAAGAGTGATAGCGGATTGGATGTTATTTTTCCCGGACAATAATATTATGGCTGTCCAAGTATTACTTTCCCGGTATATATCTTACCTGCCGGGGTTATTGTTTTAAGGAAATATATGCCTGTTTTAATATGACCTTCAAATCTGAATCCCTGTCTCTTCAACTGCACTCTTTGTAGTTCCTTGCCATTGATGTCGTTGACCAGGAGCCAGCTTCCTGCCAGGTTTTCTTTATTGCTAAATCTCACTTCGCCTGAAGAAGGATTAGGATAAATTTCCAATATGAGATTAGCTGTTGTAGGAGCAGTTGTTTTGGCGGAGCGGAATTCACAGGAGTTTATATTCACGTAAACGGGTATACGCTGTGGATTTTCGCAGGTGCCGCGGCTCGTTACATAATAAATAGTGGTATCTACCGGTTTTACAGTAAAAGAATCACCTGTATGCAGTAATGTACCGCCAGCAGGGGCACTATACCACAGTACACTTGGAAAATTGCTGGTTAGAATGTCCGCATGCAGTATAACACTGTCGCCATTGCAGATGGTGACGGTATCATGATCAACTACAGGAAGACTAGGCGTTCCGCCCAAAGTGATGAACATAATTGCACTGTCGGATTTACAACCGGAAAGCGTATCTACTGCCTGTACATAAACTTTGGCTTGCGCTCCGGTATTGATACGGAATGCAGGCACAGGAATGGTATCCTGATGGTGGACAACATAGCTGGTGTCTTTCAGCGGTATGCCAGTATAGCTGTATACCACCCGCACATTGTAGTTATATCCCGGGAGGTAGTTATACACCGGCAGAAGGGAACTGCCACATACAAGGCCCTGTGGAACACTATATTGTGGGTCGGGTAATTTCGTTACAATTACTTTTACAGGTTGGCGTACCGGGTATTCGCATTCACTGGCAGAAGTAACATAATAGGTGGTAGTAATGGCCGGTGCTACTGTAAAATAATTTCCTGTATGGAGGATGGTGCCGCCTGTAGGAGCAGCATACCAATTGATGGTAGTAAGATTCGTGGTGGGCGTATAGGCGTAGAGGGTAGTGCTATCGCCCTTGCAGATAGTAACGCTATCAGCTCCCACCTGTGGTAGCTCTGCTGATCCGCCCTGGACGTACGCCTGGTGAACGGTATCTGAAACACAGCCTGTAAAAGGGTTCACCGCCTGTATATCTACATTGACCTGTGCGAAAATATAGGTCCTGATATCCGGTGTAAGGATAGTATCCTGATTGACCACGAGGAAAGCAGTATCTATAGGCTGCGGCAATGTGTAGTTATTATATTTGAGATGCACCCTGTAGTTAATGCCCGCAGTATGGTTGCTGATAATTAATTTTTGCGGACCGCATACCACCTGTTGCGGAACGGTGAACTGAGGATTAGCAGGTTTACCGGGATTGGTATACGCATAAAAAATTCTGAGTCCTGTGAGTAGTCCTACCAGGGAGCTGGACAAAGTTAGTTTTACGCGATCGAACGAATGATTGGGCTTTAGTATTATTTCCGCTATCGTATTTGATTGCAGGAATCTTACCATAGAGCTGTCCACCACAGTGGCATCGGGGTTGGCAGTAGCTCCATTGAAAGTTTGCACGGTAATACCACCAAATAGGTTGGCCGACAAGCTATTATTGGTACTACTGATTCTGATGATGAGCGAATCGCAGCCAGAGTTGCTGACGGATGGAAATATGAGCGTTTGTGATACAGATACGCCGAGTAGTCCGGCGGTGATATTGAACTGCGAGTAGTCGGTAAGGTTAGCGTTTACCGCATTGTTGGGATTGGCCACCCCGCAAAGCAAACATAACCCGGTAACACCGTTTGTTTGGCTATTGGCATATGTTTGCGCGGATGCTTTCTGCGCAAACATATGCAATAGTACCGCGACGAAAAGTTGAAGTGTTAGTAGTTTTTTACGAGCGTAAAATTTTTGCATAAAAATGGTTTAGAGGGTTTATGAAAATGATTAAGCTGCTACATTGATGGCGAGTATCCAGGTAAATTATTTAATAGTACTGCGATGCTACCGCTGTGAAGTGTATCAAATTATTAAATTTAATCTGCCGCTCTTTTGGAGTGTGGACGCCTTTCACATATGGTAGGAATGCCAAGCATTTAATTAGTAGCTATTCATTATTTAAAATAATAATATACTAATAATACGATCGCTTGTCCCTTAAATAATAGATGGCCAAAAGTCAACTAAGGCAACCATTTCGCTATCAGCCCCCGGTATTTGTCTGAAACCAAAAATTATTCGTTTAACGCAATTCACTATTAGCTTTGCACAATTCACTATTAGATTTAACCCTACATTTTTAATTACTTTAGGTGCAATAACTAACAAGAACCGCTTGTTGATTAACGAACTCGATTTCCACTATGAAAAGGGACTGCTGTTACGCATGTCCGCCCACGACCAGTCTGCCTTCCAGGCACTGTACGAACGCTATCACCATGCGTTGTACCGGCAGGTCTTCCAAGTGCTGCGATCCGACACAGAAACAAAAGATATCCTGCAGGAAGTTTTTATCACCCTCTGGGAAAAACGCCTCGAACTGGACAGTGACCGTTCTGTAGGTGGCTGGCTGTTTACGGTAACGTTTAACCGTACCATGAATCACCTGAAGCAAAAGCTCCGGGAGAAAAACCGGGTGCTGGTAGCAGCAGAAATTCATGGAGCAGCGACAGACAGGAAAGAGACGGAAGCGCAATGGATAATACTGGAAAAAGCTGTGACGCAACTATCGCCCCAGAAAAAGAAGGTCTTCCAGCTATGTAAGATGGAAGGCCGCACGTATGAGGAAACCTCCCGACTGATGGGCATTTCACGTTATACCGTAAAAGAATACCTGGGAGAGGTGATGAGCGCCATCCGGACCTACGTGCGGCAACATCCGCCATACGATGCGTCTGTTATTATAGTACTCGTGATAAAAAATATTTGCAAATATTTTTTTTGATACCCCCCCTTTTTCTTTTCCTTGTTGTATATAGTATTAACAACTAGCAATTACTCTTTTGAAAAGCGATTTACAAAGGCTAAAAGAATTACTGGCATCTGATCAACGATCTGATGAAGAGGAGCGATGGTTGCTGCACTACCTGGAAACCACCGATACGGCGGAGTTGCGGGAATTGCTGGCAGCACAATACCAGGACGATGTTGCAGCAGGTGTCAGCATAGCAGATACAACTTCCCGTCAACTATGGGATCAGATACGTATGCGGGTATACGAAAATAATCTTCCTGCATCCATGATCCCCATGAAACGCCGTGGCAGGGTACTTTGGTGGGCTGCGGCAGCCATACTGCTGTTGGCGGGAAGCTTTTATTACTGGTATCCGCGTAAAGTCAGCTATCTGGCCGCCGCTGTCATCACACCGGGGAGCCGGAAAGCAGTACTCACACTGGCAGATGGAAAAACAATGCAGCTCAGTGATACCGCTACCCAGGTGATCCGGCAGCATATCAGGCAGGATAAGGGAGAGCTGCAATACACCGCGGAAAATGCCGGGAGTACAGTGGGGTATAATCTGCTCACTACCCCACGTGGTGGCGAGTTCCAGATCTCCCTGCCAGACGGCAGCAAGGTGTGGTTGAATGCCGCTTCTTCCTTAAAATATCCGACCCGCTTTAATGGAAACAGGATCGTAACACTAACCGGACAAGCCTATTTCGAAATTGCAGAAAATGCCAGTCAGCCTTTTATAGTAAAAGTAAACGAACTGGAAGTGCAAGTGCTGGGTACCAGCTTCGATATTATGGCCTATCCGGACGAAGCCGTTGTGAATACCACCTTATTGACCGGAGCCGTGATCGTGAAAAATCAACTTGCCGAAAAGAAATTGCAACCCGGACAGCAGACAGTATTAAATACCGCCACCGGTACCATGGTGGTACAAGCAGCAGACATTGAAAAAGTACTGGGCTGGAAAAATGGATTATTTGATCTGGAAGATACCGACCTGCCCACCTTATTGCGCCAGCTATCCCGGTGGTATGATGTTGATATCATTGACCTGTCGGAAAAGCCTGCCAATAAACGTTTTGGAGGAAGGGTAGGGAGAGATATGAATTTAACCGATGTACTTAAAATATTGGAACAATATGACGTTCACTGTAGAATCGAAGGAAGAACACTGACGGTATTGCCGGAGAAATAATTGTATAACATTCATATGAAAGGGAAGTAAAAACAATCCGGCCCCGCCGGAAAGCAACCACTATGCCCATACTGTAACAAAACCAAATCAGTAACAGTTCCGGATCAAAACCACCGGAAAATGTAGGATGACGAATAAATAAACAATTACTTTTTTATCACCCAATTCCACTAATGTATGAAGCTTTATGTTAAAATCAACCCTCCGGAGTTCCCGGAGCCGGACTCCCGTACGCCATCTCATGGGTATAAAATTCCGGACAAAATATTTTCCGTTATGAAAATGATGACCTTTCTGTTGCTGGTCACCCTGCTCCAGGTATCTGCCCAGGCGGCCGCACAAACCATCACATTGACCGCCAAAAATGAATCACTTACATCCGTTTTGAAAAAGATCGCCAAACAGGCGGGCATCTATGTGGTATACGAAGAAAGTGAAGTGCAAAATATTGCACCTGTTACCCTCGACATAAAAGCAGTGACGCTGAAAGAGGCGCTGGATATTTGCTTCAAAAATCAGCCGCTGATATATGATGTCATGAATAAAACAGTGGTGGTGAAAAAGAAAAAAGAAGCTCCCCGTGAACAGCTGGCCACAACATCCCAGCAACCCCGCTCTGTGAGAATACTGGGCCGCGTATTGGAAGCGAAAGACCCCCCCGCACCATTGTTGGGCGCTAATGTCACCATCAAAGGGTCGTCCAAATCTGTAGCTACGGACGCCGACGGCGTTTTCCAGATCTACGTACCTAAGGAAAGTGTGTTGATCATCTCCATGGTGGGCTATAAAAAACAGGAATACCTGGTGCGGGAAGAACAGGCTAACCTGATCGTATCCCTGCACGAGGATCTGAAAGTACTGGACCAGGTGGTTGTGACAGGTTTTGGTAGCCAGAAGGTAAAAAATATAGCCAGCTCCGTTAGTACAGTGAACATGGGCAATGTGAAAAATAAACCGGTGGTGCAATTGTCGCAGGCCTTGCAGGGCGGAGCTACCGGCATACAGGTATCTCAAACAACCGGTTTAGTAGGCAGCGACCAGGCTAATATACGGATCAGGGGCGTAGGCACTTTACTTAACGCCGCGCCATTGGTAATTGTAGACGGAGTTCCGTTTGATATGAATAACTTAGATCCCAACACCGTAGAAAGCATCACCGTTTTAAAAGATGCTGCATCCGCTTCGATGTACGGTGCGAGAGGTGGCAACGGTGTGATTATCATCACCACAAAAAGAGGCGTGGCAGGCGTGCCCAGTATGGAGTACAACGGGTTTTATGGTATGCAGCGGCCTCAATACATGCCCGATTTTGTGGATGCCGCTACCTGGATGCGGATGAACAATGAAGCAATGACCAATTCCGGCGGTAACCCTATTTACTCCGACGCCGACATTGCCGCTACAAAAGATGGCAGCGATCCGGTAAAATATCCCAACACCAACTGGCCCGATTTAGTGTTGCGGAAATCTATTCCTATTCAACAGCATTCGATACAGGTATCCGGTGGAAATACCGCCGCACGATTTGCACTTTCCCTCAATCAAACTACACAAAAAGGACATGTACGTAATTCAGATTATGGCAGAACAACACTCCGCGCAAATACCACCGTGGACCTGCTGAAAAACTTTTTTATCTACATGGATATTTTCGCCTCACGTACCAGCCAAAATCAACCCTACGCCAGTAACCGTCTCACTACAGATATTTACCGGCGGATGTATACGGTGCCTCCAAATATTAATTCCAAATATCCGGATAAGGCAGAAAATCCAGGTTATACCTATTACGGGATCTATGGAGAAAGCTGGAATCCCGTGGCCATGCTGGAAAAAGGCGGATCACTGAATAAAACGAGGGATGAAGCGCTGATCAATATCCGTCCGCAGTGGAATATATTGCCAGGCTTAAGTTTAAAAGGACAAGCCAGTTACCGCGTAGCTTCCGGCCTCGATAAAGCCGATCAGGAATCATACATTTTCTTTGACTATTTCACCAACCGCACGGCAGGTGTTAATTACCCAACGGTGAAAACAGCCACGCTCACCGCCAGAGAAAACTACATCTACCTCGGTGGTAATCTTGATTATACACGCACCTTTGGTAAACATGATGTAAATGCCATTGCAGGATATACACAGGAATTAAGGACCTACGAATCCTGGAAAGATGTAGCCCTGAGATCCCTGTTTGCCAAAGCATTCTATACATACGATAACCGCTTTCTGTTGGAAGCTGGCCTCAGAAGAGATGGCTCTTCTCTCTTTTCCACGGGTAAAAAATGGGGCATCTTTCCTTCTGTCGCCGCAGGCTGGAATATAGACCAGGAAGCCTTCTTCAAATCTAAAGTCATCAATAGCTGGAAAATCAGAGGCTCCTATGGCGTGCTGGGAAATAATGCCATTGATCCCTATCTGTATCAAACCACTATTGACGGCAATAATGGTACAGAAACCGTGATCGGTAATCCGGATGTTACCTGGGAAAAAGTGAATGAAACGAATATTGGTACCGATATCAGTCTGAGAAACGGATTGAGCATGACTGCCGAATGGTATAATAAAATCACGACCGATATGATCATCACGCCGCAGCCTAACTATACCTCCGGTATAGGCATCGGCACCGGTAATAGTGGCGCCCCTGTTAACGTAGGCAGTGCCAGGAACAGGGGAGCAGAAGTGAAAATATCCTATGTGAAAGCGCTGTCGAAAGATTTTTCTTTTAACGTAAGCGTAGGCTATTCCAAAAATAAAAGTGAAGTGCTGAAACTGGTAGGCAACGACCAGCCTATCATTAGCGGCAATACTATTTTGTATGTAGGCGGCGCGCTGAAAGAATACTATGGATATGCTACCCAGGGCTTATTGCAGGAGAAAGATATGGCAGATGCAAAAGTCATGAAGATCAGCGGACAGGCAGCAGGGGATATTCATTTCCTCAACAGTAATGGCGATAGCTTGATTAATAATCTCGATAGAATCCCGCTGGGAAGTACAGAACCTACCGATGTGTTTTTTGGTACGCTCGGTTTCCGCTATAAAGGTTTCGATTTTGAAACACTGTTATCCGGTGAATCCGGCACGCCGCTTTTCTATACCGGCTTAATGGCCATTCCATTGAATATAGGCGGTGAAAGTGGTACCCCGCAAAAGTCGCAGCTCAATTACTGGACGCCGGATAATCCTAATGCAGAACGCCCACGACTCACGCCCACGCCGGGAACCAATGGCAATTTCTCCAACTTCTTCCAGTTGAACGGACGTTTTTTAAGAGTGCGCTATATCCAGATAGGTTATGCTTTACCTGCAAACGTTTGCGCCAGGATAAGAGCCAAAAATCTGCGGGTTTATGCGAATGCACAAAACGTGTTCACCTTTTCAAATGTAAAAATGATAGACCCGGAAAGTGGGGGCGATCAAACCACAGTGCCACTCCTGAAAACATTTACACTGGGTTTAAATCTTAGATTCTAAAATACAGGGAAATGAAAAAAATAGCCATCAATATCGTCAGCGTATTTTTATTGACAACACTCCTGTTTAGCTGCAATAAATCATTTCTGGAAAGGGATAGTCCCACCGCTACCACGGATGCCAAATGGTGGCGGCTGGAGTCGGACCTGTATAATTACCTGGAAGTGATCTACAACAACCAGATCTCTCCGGGTGCATTAATCACCTCTTCGTCGTACCAGGCGAACTGTCGTATGCACATGTCGGGTACCACAGATGAGTCGGTGTTCCGGGCCAATTTTGGCAGCTGGAATTCTTTTCCACTGGGAGCGGTGACGGCCACCGATGGTTATCTGTCGGACCTGTACCGACAGAACTATAAAGATATCCGGAATGCCTCCAGGATACTGGAAAACTATTCGAAAATTTACATGGAAAATCCCGTAGTGAAAGAGCAACGGGCCGCGGAAGCCCGCGCACTCAGAGCCAGGGCACACCTCACACTGTTCCTGTTGTTTGGCCCGGTACCTATTGTAGATACCAGCATTTCACCGGCCGACCAGCAGGCCATCCCTCGTAATAGTACAGAAGAAGTAGTGAATTTTATTGCCACAGAACTGGATAAGGCAGCAGACATTTTGCCTGCTACCTATCCTACCAGCGATGCCTACAGAATAACCAAGGGCGCCTGTTATGCCATGCAGGTACAGCTGTACCTGTCGATAAAAAATTATGAAAAAGTGATCAGCTATGCGCGTAAACTAATTGATCTCAAAGTGTATGACCTGCATTACGCCAGCACCACGGGGGTGAACAGCTACGCACAATTATTTAGCTATGACGCACTGGAAAACAAAGAACGAATCCTCTTCCGCAGAACCGGCAATTCCGGCGCTTTCTTCCGGCTGGCACCTAAAAGTTTATCCGGGCAGGCTGCCAATGGGCCTACCGCTGCCATGGTGAATTCTTATGAAACATTGCAGGGCAAAACATTACAGGAACTCGGCGACGACAGTCTGCAGCTGTATTGGAAAGATCCTATGTATAAAAATAACCGCGATCCCCGGCTGGCAGCCAGCGTATTGTTCCCCGGACAAACATTTGTGAATCGCCTCTTGGATCCGTTCACCGCCGGATCTGTTGACCAGATCGGCGCGGCGCAGTCTACACAAACAGGCTTCTGGGTAAAGAAATACCTCGACGCCAGAGACGTTTCCCGTAACAACAGTGGTACCCTCAACTTCATGGTGATCCGCTATGCAGAAATTCTGCTCAGTTACGTAGAAGCCCTGGTGGAATCCGGCGATTGGCAGAACGCCGATGTACTCATCTACCTGAATAAAATAAGAAACAGGGCAGGGATGCCAAATGTAGATATCACCGTATATAACACCCCGGAGAAAATGCGTACCCTATACCGCCGGGAAAGGAAAGTAGAACTGGCATTTGAAGGTACCCGGTTATTTGATATCAGAAGATGGAAGATAGGAGAGGAGGTAATGACCGGCCCGGCACAAGGCGCGATCAATCCTGGTACCGGTAAGCCTGTGATTGTGGAAACACGGGTATTCAACGCTGCAAGAGATTATCTGTGGCCAATTCCGTTAACTGAAATCAACGGCAATACCGCCATGAAACAAAATCCTAACTGGTAAATGAATGCGACTGGTAATTGGAATAAAGAAAGGGACCGTCTTGTAAGGCGGTCCCTTTTATTTAGGACTGTTTTAAATCCATGCCCGGGTCAATACAGCTGCTATTAGCGGCTTTTCTTTGCAAATACCCGCAACCTTCCTATCTTAACAGCTATCAAATATTTTACGTTGGCAGTCTTTAGTGATTTAACAAATAAAATGATCGCCTTCGCGGCAGCAGGTCCGGGTTTTAATATGGATGAAAGCATCGATTGGGCGATAGAACAGCTGCAGCTGGGGCATGAAACGCCTCATTTACTAATGTTGGCAGGGATGTCCAAACCAGTTAATTATTTTGAAACAGCGCCTTATTTGGCGAAGGCATTGGAAGAATTACACCTGGAAGAAAAAAGAGGAGAAGAGGCGATTGTCAGTTTTTGTGGCTATCACATTAAAAAGATAGCACGAGGACAAGATGTGTTCAGAAATTTAACGCAGTTATATCCTTATTACTATCAATTTGACATGGACGACCTGATACATGATTTCGTTTATCTTTATTGGGCCTGGACAGATCTGGATTATGACGGTGGACAGTATTACCTGCCGGGCGCTACAGCAGACAATATACAGGGGTTAGTGGTGGAAAGAGCGGTACTTTGGTTGGCAGAAAATCAGTGAAGATTTATGTATTCTCCAACCGGTAAGTTTTCACCGGTTTCTTTTGCTATCACAAACTTTCGCCACTCACCGGGAGCATCCCATTCTCCTGTTCCCGATATTTTATTTTCCGTAAAGCCGTCAATGATTACACCATCAGTACCCAG
>NZ_DATCVJ010001019.1:0-4463 GCF_036566945.1 Chitinophaga sp.
AGGCTTCTTCCCCTGCAACGATCTGGTAGGTTTCTGTGCGATATTGTGCGCCGAAAGCCAGGTTGAGTCCTTGCAACACTTGTGGGAAATACCGGCTGATATCAAGACTGGCCGTGTTTTGCGCTGCATTGTATTTGCCGGCATCAAAAGTAGTAGGACTTTTTGCACCCAGACTCGCATTCAGTGAATTGCTGATTACGTTGCCAAAATCATTTTTACCATATACATTGGATACATCTAGGTTCCATTCACCGGCTTTGGCTTTCAGGCCAATGGCAATAGATTTATCGGTGATGGCGTTGTCCATGGCAGGTAAAAAACCATCCGGATAAAGCGAGGTGTTGTTGCGCTCTGTCCAGCCCGGGAGGCGGTATACGGCGGTAAATTGTGAGTTACGGTGACTGATACCACCGAATGCGTATACTTCTGCATGGTCACTAACGGGAATGGCTGTATTAAAAAACAGCAGTGCATCTTTAGCTTTGTTGGAACCTCCGCCGCGTTGATCAAAGTAGTGCCGGTCTATACCCCGGCTTTTGAGGATGGCGTCATCTATTTCTTTCGTGTAAATGTTGTCATAGCCACGGGTGTTGGCGCCGCCGCCATAAATAGGACCATTGTATAATCCGGCGTTATCGCGGCCGGGTTGCAGGGATACGGCCTGGGTAGCGAATTCGGCGGTGGCATTGAGATAGCCGCCACGGGAGCCGATCTTCACGCCGTAGTTGATATTGGACCGGGTGCTGGCGCCGTCACCCCGGCGGCGAATGCTGCCGGTAGTGCTGACAATCACATCGGCGGTCTGCTTCTTTAATACGATGTTGATCACGCCGGCAATGGCATCAGAGCCGTATTGTGCGGCGGCGCCGTCGCGTAATATTTCAATGCGTTCTATGGCGCCGGCAGGGATGGAGTTCAGATCGTATCCGGTGGCGCCGTTGCCAAGTCCGCCCCAGTTGACGTTGGAGCTTTTGTGCCGGCGTTTACCATTTACCAGTACAAGCAACTGATCTACTCCGAGGCCTTTTAGCTGCGCCAGACTGAGCGCAGAACCGGCATCGCCGGCATTGCTGCCGTTTACAGAGTGGAAGGAGGGCGATACATATTGCAACAGCTGCGTGATGCTGGTTTGAGGAGCTGCTTCCTGCAGCGTTTTAATATCGATGATATCTACCGGCACGGGGGAGTTCAGCTTGGTACGGTTCGCACTGCGGGAACCTACTATCTGCACTTCGCCCAGTTGTTTGGTAGTATCGGTAAGGTGTTTTTCCTGCGCCGATAGTGTTGCTGAAAACAGCAGTAGCGGGGAAATGACTGGCAGTATAATTTTTTTCATGCCGGGGTTGATTTTTATGGTTAGTGATGTGTGACTTTAAAACGATCGTCGGTGAGCGCTACCAGGAAGTTTTCCAGGTCTGTCATTTCTGCTGCGCTCAGGTTCAGTGGCTTGTTGAGCGACAAATCCCGGTTGATGCCATCATGGACAATGTGGTTGGGTTCATTGTAATAGGCAATCACTTCTTTTAATGTTTTGAACATACCGTTATGCATATACGGAGCGGTAACGGCTACGTTACGTAAACTGGGTACTTTAAAGAAACCCAGGTGGGTGCTATCTTTTGTGGCTTCATAACGCCCTGGATCTGTTAAGGTAGTACCGTTATAAAGACCGATGTTTTTGAAGCGATCCGCTGTGAAATCTTCTCCCGAATGACAATTATTACAATTGGCTTTACCAATAAACAGCAAACGACCACGTATAGCCGATGCCGTTAGCGCGCTATCATTTCCGGCAATGTACCGGTCGTAGGGACTGTTGGCTGTTTCCAGGGTACGTTCAAAAGCAGCGATGGCCTGCAGCACATTTTTAGTCGTAGCGGGACCGTTGAACACCTGCTGAAAATAAAGCCGGTAGCTTTCCTGTTCGTTCAGCCGTTGTACGGCTTCTTCAATAGGCAAGCCCATTTCATCGGGATTAATGATGGGCTGTAGCGCCTGATCTTCCAGGGAAGCGGCTCTGCCGTCCCAGAAGAAATTAGGACGACCGGAAAGATTGGTGATACCCGGCGTATTTCTTTTGGTAGGCGTATGATGAATACCTTTGCTGAAGGCAAGCGTATCTGCAAATCCAAATTGAGGAATATGGCAGGAAGCGCAGCTGATGCTGCGATCTTTCGACAACAGGGGATCAAAGAACAGCTTTTCTCCCAGTTGGGCTTTGTTGAGCGGACCGTCAGATCCCTTACTGGTATTGAATCCCGCGATGATGACGCCGGCACATAGCATGCCCAATAAAATGAATATCATTTTTCTCAGCTTCATGGTGGTAAAAATTATGGAGGGCATAAAATGCCCGGGAGCAACGTGGGGGTTGCAAAAAAATTGGTCGATTAAAAGTTAAGTGTTGCTGTAAGGAGACTGTAAAAAAGAAATGGTTATTGGCATTCCCGGGAGCATGGGCGGGAGTGCCCGTGCTCCCCAGGAATTATTAATGGGGTAGTAAAAAATGAACGAATTATTTAGCAGTGGCGACCAGTACTACATCCAGGTCAAAGTCATCATAGATGGCTTTGTCGCCGATGCCTTCAAAGAAGCTCTTGGAACCGTATTTAATATTGTATTTGGTACGATCCACTTTGATAGCTGCTTTCGCAGTGAGCTTGTTGCCGGCAACAGTTACGGTTGCAGGAAAGGTCACGGGATTGGTAATGCCTTTAATCGTTAAGTTACCGGTTACTTCGTAGTTACCGCTGCCTTTGGAAGTGACGCTGGTAGTAGTGAAAGTAGCCGCCGGAAATTTCTCTACAGAGAAGAAATCATCGCTCTTCAGGTGTCCGAGTAATTTTGCGTTGCCGCCTTCATCTTTAATATCAGTAACAGCAATGCTGCGGGTGTCCAGTGAAAAACTACCACCTTTCAGTACATTACTTTCTACTTCCAGTTTACCGTCGGCCACATTGATGGTACCCTGGTGCTGGCCGGTTACTTTTTTGCCGGTCCAGTTCAGTTTACTTTCTTTGGCATCTACCTGGAAAACAGTGGCTTTCCTGGCAGTAGCTGATTTGGTTGGTTTCTCTTTGTTGACAGTAGCAGGTGTGGTGAAAGACATCAGAAAGATGGATCCTCCAATAAAGAACAGAGATGCTAATCGTTGCATATGTTGTGTGTGTTTAAATTTGGTGCTAATTTAAGGTGGACCAGCGAATTAGCGCTTACGAGATCCGGAAATTAATGTTAAAGTTATTTTTCCGCAATCAGTTCGTCCAGATCATGGTTCCATTTGGCTACATAGTCTTTGTAATACTGACCGGTTATCTCGCCGGTGTAGCCGGTATGTATCTGTCTTACTTCCCCTTTGCGGTCTATTATAATTGTGGTTGGGAAGGCCATCATGCGGTTGAGCGCTGGTAGCTTATCTGACGCCACTTTCTTATCAGCAATGCCACCAAAAAGAATATCATATTGTATGTTGTATTTTTCCTTCAGTTTACCCAGCGTATATTTTGCATATTCCAGGTCATCTTTCTGTTCAAAACCAATGGCAATTGCTTCTACACCACGGTCTTTGTTTTGGTTATACCAGGGCGATAAAAACGAAGTCTGGTCGGTGCAGTTAGGGCACCAGGTACCAATGATTTCTACAATCACCACCTTACCTTTGTATTTGTCGTCGCTGAGGGAAACGTTGTTACCACTGAGGTCTGGCAGGGTAAAGTCGAGTTTCTTATAGCCTTCTTTGAGGTAAGTCAGCTTATAAGGATCTGGTAGTTCAGCGGCTGCATTCTTTTCTCCGTCAAACCGGATGTTGTTGTAGATGCCTAAGCTGATTTCGCCGGTGAGTGATTTATCATCATTCACTTTTCCTTTAATGTAGATGGGGCTTGGGCCGGTGAAGCCGGACAGTTCAAATTCATCGCCATGAACAGTCCCTTCCAGTTCGCGGCTGTCGCCTACTACCGACATGATGACGCCGGTGAGTTTGTTGCCCTCCTGTTTCAATAAACCAACACGATTGGGCGTAGGTTCTTTGCTGGCTATTTTCAGTTCCCATTTACCGCTGATATCGAAGGTAGGAGCGGCTTCTGTGCCTGGTTCCGCAAAACGGTAGCTTTGTCCGTGTTCCGCAGTAAAGGGAAGCGCATTGCCCCGGAAGTTGGGTACCAGGCTTCTGTATTCGCCGGAAATTTTACCATCAGACTCAATGTGCGCTACCAGGGCGGCATCATAGGTGTTCATCTTGATAAATAAAGAGTCGTTGCCGAGGCGTTCTACATGAAAGTTATCCCTGCGTGTACCGTTGATCAGGGTAAAAACAGCATGTTCAGGGTCTTTTCCTTTTAACTCAAAATTAAAAGGTACCTGGGATTCGCTGAGGGTGAATACACCGCGCCAGATGCCCTGTTTTACAAATGGTTTTTTGGGGGCAGCAAAGGAGTCGTTGCTGAATAATCCTGCCACCATCA
>NZ_DATCVJ010001020.1:0-32594 GCF_036566945.1 Chitinophaga sp.
TTCATTCTCAAATTTTTCCGTCACTCTGACCTGCTGTAACAGTTGGCTATACCCGTTATTAGCATACAGGAGGGTGATACCTCCCAGTATAAAAACAGTGACCATTACGCTCCATCTCATAAGTCCTTGTATAAAAGTTAGCGTAAGCGATTTTTGCATATATTTGGTTGATTTTAGTGTTAACTAAATGCATATGACAGTCATCAAGCGTGTCTGCAAATCACTGCCTGACTGTTGTATAACTTTCTAAAACCGTGTCTGCTCCAACAGATGCGGTTTTTTCTTTCCCGGGGGAACATAGCTATCGCATAGATGGTTTACTGGTGTCCATCCTGACTTATTTTGGTTGCATCCTCCTTGTATGCGGATTTAAATAGCTGTTAGCTGTTAGCTTTTAGCTATTAGCTGTTAGCTATTAGCTTTTAGCTTTTAGGGAATGCAGCGGAGATAATCATTATGTTGGTCTTCGCTGCATTTACTAACAGCTAATAGCTAAAAGCTAATAGCTCTCTCAATGTTGGTCTTCGCTGCATTTACTAACAGCTAATAGCTAACAGCTAAAAGCTCTTCCGATGTATGGTAATGTCTTTCTCCTTTATATCATATTGTACAGGATGTATACTGCTTACCAGGTCGAGGACCTGTGTAATCGTTAGTTGTTTACTGCATCGCAAGGTATATTCATCTTGTTTCATTTCTGCCGGATTAAACCGGATATGTACGCCGTATTGATTTTCCAATGTGAGGGCCAGTTCAGCGAAACCTACCTGCGAGAGGCTGATCATGCCGTTGGCCCATTCATTGATTTGTTGGTTTTCGGCTTTTGACTTCATGTATTGTTGTGCTGACCGGCTGAATGTGAGCTGGTCGTTGGCGCTGAGTACGTCGAGTCCTTTTTGTGCATGTAATACCTTCACCATCCCTGTTTTCACAGTCACCTGAGTTTCATCCAGGGTGCTATAAGCTTTTACGTCGAAGGAGGTACCGAGTACCTGTACATTCAGTTCCCCGGTGTGCACTTCAAACGGGTGTTGTTCATCCTGTTTTATATCAAAGAACCCTTCTCCTTCCAGTTTCACGGTGCGCACTGCACCAAACTGTTGCGGATATTCCATCCTGGCGCCGGCATTCAGCCATACCCGGGAGCTGTCGGGCAATACGAGTTCCTGTTGTTGTCCGGTAGCTACCTGTACGACTATCATTTTGTGGCGGGGTTGCCAGTTGTTCAGAAACCACCATCCACCTACCACTCCTATCCCGGCTACTGCCGCCGCAGCTATCCGCCAGCGGTACCGCATCCGTACCACGGGCGCAGTTACCGGCTCCAGCTGTGCATGGATATGTTGTAACATATCTGTTTGCAGCTGTTGCTTATGGGCTTCATCCCGGAATGTATGCATAGGTTGCGCTGATTGGTTTTCATACCAATCCTGCAGCCATTGCAGTTCTTGTGGAGTACAGGTTCCGGTTTCAAGCCTTTGGAGGATCTTTGCTATTTTATCTTGAGCATCCACGCTTTTAACCATTTGTAGTATTAAAGACACCCCTGTAAACAGGTGGTACTATACCGTGAGAAAATATTTTTTATTTATAGTGCGAAAGTTTGTCTTTCAGCCTTTTCAGTGCGGTAGTGAGTTGATTTTTTACCGTTTGGGGGGAGATGCCCAACCGGACGGCAGTTTCCTGGACCGATAGGCCGTCACGTCGGCTCAGCAGGTATACTTCCTGCATTTTTTCCGGCATATCGGCAATCGTAGCAGTAATAACGGCTTGTATTTCCGTCAAAAAAAGGTGGTCATCTGCCGAAGGCAAAACAGGCATGGGAAAATCTGCGAAAATATCCAGGTGTTTCTGGTAGTTGTGGTGATACCGGAGATGATTGAGCACACGGTATTTGAGCGAAATAAAAAGGTAAGCATCCAGTTGTTCCCGGATCACGATATCCTTTCTCTTATGCCAAAGGGCCACAAACACTTCCTGTAAACAATCTTTTGCGTCTGCATCATTTTGCAGTCTGGCGTATGCTGCGATGTACAATTTCTCCCAGTAACGGTGATATAATTCATCAAAAGCAGCTTTATCATCCAGTAACTGCATGCGTTCCAGCAGCGCGGTATCCGGCAAGTGCATCAATCACCAAAAGCTTTAAACGTAAATATATAGAAAAGCACTTCAAAAAAGCAAGGTGTATTTAGTGTTAGGTAAAAGACTACAGGTTGTCTCCAGAATCGCTTACGAGTTTTACCCTATAATTATTCATACTATGAAACAGTTTTTAACCGCATGCTTTTTGCTGTCTGCCGGCGCTACCATGGCCCAATCCGAACAATACCATGTAAGCAAAACCTTTCCGGCAGGTAGTGGCGACGGCAAATGGGATTACATCGCTCTGAACCCGGTCAACGGGCAGTTATATGCCACCCATGGTACGGTGGTCAACATCCTGGATAAAAAAACCGGCGACAGTACCGGCCTGATTCCCAATACCACAGGGGTGCATGGGGTAGCATTTGCCGAAAAATTCCGGAAAGGATATACTACCAATGGAAAACTGAATACTTCCACCGTATTTAACATACAAACCAATCAGGTGCTCGGTGAGATAAAAACCGGGAGCAAGCCGGATGCTATTCTGTTTGATCCTTTCTCCCAAAAAATCATTATTTGTAATGGCAGCAGTGCTAATCTGACGGTGATAGATCCTGCGAGCGACAAGGTGGTAGCGACGGTGGCGCTGGGTGGCAGCCCGGAAACCGCGGTAACGGATGGCAAAGGCCATATTTATGTGAACCTGGAAGATAAAAGTGAAGTGGTAAAAGTAGATGCCAATACTTTCACCGCCGGCCCGCACTGGTCGCTGGGTAAAGGAGAAGCACCTACCGGTTTGGCGATAGACGTAAGTACGCATCGCTTATTTTCCGGTTGCGATAATAAATGGCTGGTGGTGCTGAATGCCGACAACGGCCACATTGTTACCACCCTGTCTATTGGTGACGGCTGCGATGGCGTGGCATTTGATGCCACAGAGAAAACTATTTTTGCAGCCAACGGCGAAGGTACCTTGTCCGTTATACAGGAACTCAGTGCCGATAAATATCTCTCTACAGCTACCATACCTACCCGTAAAGGCGCCAGAACACTGGTGGCAGATCCACAAACACACCGGGTGTACCTGCCGGTAGCGGATTATTTACCGGCTGCAGGTAATGCCAAAGCGACCGTTGCTCCCGGCACGTTTAAAGTGCTGGAGGTTAGTAAGTAATTGGTTCAAAGGAATTACTTATATTTGAAAATGTGACTTTTTGAGGCCCAAAAGCCCATGTAAAGCGGACTAAACCGGCTATCCCGGGTTAGTCCGCCTTCTCAAAATACCCTTTTTGTTGGCGGCTATAGTTCATCATTTTCAAATATTAATTGTTGCTATGGACATTATTCAGAGAAATAACATCCACGTTGTTGGGAACCCGAATGCGCTTCAAACCCTGATGTTTGCCCATGGATTTGGCATTGACCAGACCTCCTTTTCAAAAGTTATCCCAGCGTTCGAAAAAGATTACCAGATTATATTGTTTGATAATGTTGGCGGCGGCAAAGCCGAGATGAAAGCGTACAGTCCTAAACGTTATGAGTCTATCAACGGTTACGCCACAGATATAGCCGATATTATTCAGGCGCTGGATGCAAAGAATGTCACTTTTATCGGGCACTCTGTCAGCGGTATGACTGGTTTGCTGGCCACCATCCACTATCCCGACATGATAGAACGGCTTATACTACTGGGTTCCAGCCCCCGTTACCTGAACGATCCTTCCAATGGTTATGTCGGTGGATTTGATCATCCCGCGCTGACCAGTCTTTTTGAAGCGATGGAAAGTAACTTCCATGCATGGGCGAGTGGTTTTTCAAAACTGGCCATGCGAAATGAAGACAGACCGGAATTAGCGGCAGCTTTTGCGGCGTCGCTACAGGCGATACGCCCTGATGTGGCGGTGCAGGTGGCCAGGGCTATTTTTTATATGGATTACCGGGAGGCATTGCCCAAAGTAAAGGTACCTACCCTGGTAGTACAAACGGCCAATGATATTGCCGTACCTGCGGTAGTCAGCGAATACCTGGAAGCCAACATACCGAACAGCCGGCGTACGAAAGTACAGACGCAGGGACATTTTCCACATATCAGTGCGCCAAATGAAGTGATTGCTGCCATCCAATCATTCCTCTAATTATTTCAACTTTCAATTTCATACTGTGAGTACCTGGGAGCGTAAAGCCTTAAATTTTATCAATCAAACGAGTCGCTGGGATAAAGACAAACACATTGCGTCTTTTCTTGCCTTTAGTATTTCTCTTGTAAAAAATCTGACAGAAGCGGATATTGCGCTGCAGCTTGAATTTGAAGATGAGGATACGGCGAAGGTGAAGTGTGCATCTCCTGTTCATTTGAACGAGATGGTGCTGAACCCGGAGCCCATCAAAAAACTTTTGTATTCGCAAGGGTTTAAAACCATTTACTGGCGCCATATTCCGCCGCCAAAAGAAAATGTGTTACAGGAAATATTACAGGCATTTTCTTCTGCTATCATTATGCCTATTAATACTACGCCCAACAATAGCTTGCTGATATTGGGCTGGAGCTCGCCCCAGCAATTTGACAATGATTTCCTGGAATGTATAGAAACCGTTCGTTTACGCCTGAAAGAGATACTGACGCAATCGCAGCAGCAGCTGTACTTTCAGCGGATAGCCATCCGTTTTGCCGCCATATTGCATACCTTCCCGTACGCATTGGTGTTCATTAACAACGACGGCTTTTCCGGATGGGCTAACCAGGAAGGTGCCACACTGCTGGGACTTTCTGGACCGGGAGAACAGCTACCGGCCGTACTTTCTGATGCGATGACACAACTCCGGAATAAAGCATTGAATATAGACGACATCTATAAAGAGGCAGTAATACTGTTTTCTTCTCCCGAAAATTCTATTACCGACTGGGTATGGAAGATGGAACATAAAGTATTAAAAGTATCCTGCTTACCTGTTACCACGCAACAGATCAGTGGCCGGCTGTGGGTATTTGAGTAATATTAATACCGCTGCCGCCACAGGAAATAAAAGGTACTCCCCTCTCCCGGCTGTGATTCCACCCATACTTTGCCGCCCTGCTCTTCTACCAGTAGCTTAAAGATATTTAAACCGATCCCTGTACCTTCGCCTTTATTGTCGTTATCCAATCTTTCAAACAGCTTAAATATCCGGTCTGTATCGCGCTTAGCCACTCCGGGACCATTATCCTTTACATAAAATTCATAAAACTCGCCCTTGTCAGTGCCGCCGATGGTGATGATTCCTTCTTTCTTATCATTATACTTGATGGCATTGGAAATGAGGTTCTGAAAAACCTGTTGCAGTTTCAGTTTATTGGTTTCCAGTACCGGCAGCTGGCCCAGTGTTTCAATGTGGATATGTGCCGGTGGGAATAATAAGTGCGATAACTGAGCGATCAGTTCGTGTACGTCTACCTCTTCAATGGTTTGTTCCATTTCACTCTGCCGGGTATAATCCAGCATAGAAGTAATCATTTCTGTCAGGTGGTTGGTGGCGCCCAATACAATTTTCATATATTCCTTCAGGTCGGGCGCACTCTGAATACGTTCGTCTTCATTGATGAGTGCCAGCAACCCGATCGCCCCTGACAGCGGGGATTTCAGGTCATGTGCTACTACATACATGAAACGTTCCAGCTGTTTATTCACCTTTTCTTTTTCCACCATGGCTTCCTTGAGTTCCTGTTGATACCGGTATAGTTTTTCAAACACGCTCACTTTGGCCCGGGTAACATTTATATCCAGTGGTTTTGAAAGGTAGTCTACCGCGCCTTCTTCAAACCCCCGCATCACATACTGTTCGTCTTTGTTGATAGCGGTCACAAAAATGATAGAGATATCCTTTGTTTTGGGATTACTTTGTAAGAGGCGGGCCACTTCATAGCCATCCATATCCGGCATTTGTACGTCGAGCATAATCAGGCCGATATCATTATGGCGCAGCACCGTTTTTAATGCTTCATTTCCGGATGTTGCCTGCAGGATTTCACGGTGATCTCCTTCCAGCATATGTTCCAGAGATACCAGGTTTTCCGCTTTATCATCTACCAGCAGGATAGTGAACGTTTTCGGTTTGTGCTGCTTCATTTGTCAACTTTTATTTGCGATGCTTATATTTCTTAAATAATGAATGATGTCATTGATGGCCATAGATTGTACATTGGCGCAAAGGTCTATGGCAGCCTGCGGCATGATATCAAATTCGGCTGTCTTCGGATCCTGTACGATCCCGGTGCCACCGGCAGCCATCACGCGGCATAATCCGGCGGCGCCGTCTTTGTTGGCGCCACTCAGTAAAATCCCTACTGCTCCTGCGCCAAATACGCTGGCAGCGGTACTAAAGCTGAGGTCAATCGCAGGGCGACTATAGTTGACCGGCTCCGTATTGTCCAGCGAAAAGGTGGCATCTTCTTCTATCAGCAAATGATAATTTTGCGGTGCCAGATAAATTTTACCGGGTAAAATAGCTTCTTTGTCTTCCGGCTCTGTGATGGTTTGCTGCACGGATAGTAATTTATCCAGGTCGCTCTCCACATTTTTTAACCGGTGCAGAATAATCACCACAGGGATCATAAAGGGAGATGGTAACCGGCTCAGTAAAGCCACCAACACGGGCATACTACCAGCGGAACCGCCGATCAACAGGATACTGTATTTGTGTGGAATGGTCAATGATTATAGTTTGCGCCTGAAAATTTTATTTGGACTGCTTACGACTTCAAATTTATATCGTTCTTCATTATATAGCAGTGACTCTTTCATTCCCAATGCCAGGTAACCTAACGAAGTTAAGCTTTCATAAAATAATTTAACCACCCGCTCCTGCAGTGCTCTGTTAAAATATATAAAAACATTCCGGCAACAGATGAGTTGAAATTCATTGAACACCTGATCTGTTACGAGGTTGTGCTGAAAGAAAATAATATTGCGGCGTAACGCAGCATGTATGACAGCGTTATCATGCCGGGCAGTATAGTAATTAGAAAAATCGTTGATTCCGCCGGACTGTATATAATTATAGGTATAGTCTTTCATGTCCTTCAGCCTGATGATTCCTTTTTCCGCTTTCTGCAGATTGGCGGCATTCATATCGGTGGCGTATATACGACATCTGTCCAGCAGCCCCGCTTCTTCCAGCAGGATAGCCATAGAATATACTTCTTCACCTGATGCGCAGCCGGCATGCCATATTTTAATGATAGGATAAGATGCCAGCCTTGGTAATACCTGCTCGCGGAGGGTTTTATAGAAAGATGGGTCCCGGAACATTTCTGTTACATTCACGGTAATATACTCGACCATTTCCTGGAAAAAGCCATTTTCATTCAGCAGCCGGTGTTTTAATTCAAAGAGGCTGTTGATATGTGCATAGCTGGTAAACCGGATGAAGCGGCGTTTCAGCGATGCGGGGGCATAATCTGTGAAATCATAACCATATCGCTGTTGAATGATTTTCACCAGGTCTAAATAATCGTTGTTGCTGATTTCCTCTACCATAGCCCTTTTATGATAACCATACCCTTAACAAAGATAACAGTTTAATGTTGTCCACTGGTTTGGCGATATAGTCCGAAGCACCGGCTTCCATACATTTCTGGCGATCGCCGGCCATGGCTTTCGCCGTTAATGCAATCACCGGCAGTTGTTGAAACCGCGCATCTGCACGGATATGTTTCATGGCTTCATAGCCGTCCATTTCCGGCATCATAATATCCATCAGCACCAGGTCCAGATGTGGATGCTGTTGTAAAATCTGCAATGCTTCCCTGCCATCAGCAGCGGTTAGTACTTCTATCCCCTGCTCTTCCATGAGGGCGGTAATAGAAAAAACATTGCGCATATCATCATCTGCCAACAACACCTTTTTTCCTGCCAGGGTATTTTCCGTTCCCGCTGAGGGAACAGACTCCACATTGGTTTTCTTCTGTAATTTATAGAGAAACAGTTCCAGTTCATCCATCAGGCGATCAGTCGCATGGGAAGAGTTGCGTACAATAGCCGATGCATATTTTTTTAGTTGCTGTTCTTCACTATTGGTAATATCCTGGTCGAGATATATGATGAGTGGGGTATTACCGGCTTCCGGTATATCGGTCAATGCCTGTAACTGTGTAATGCCGGCATTTAAGTCGGTTCCAATTTCCACGATAACGGCATCATATTTTTTCTCTGCCAGCTGTGCCGATGCGGCGTTGATACCGGCGGCGATATCGTATTGTGTTTCCAGTTTTCTTTCGTCGCTCCTTGTTTTGAGGCTGGCGTCGGCACTTAGGGGGCCGGCGGAAACGAGCAATACCTTTTTAAGCCGGGCTTGCATTGCCGAGCTGATGTTAGCGAACACGGCTTCCATATCTTTCAGCTCCAGTGGTTTTCTCGTATAGCCTTGTATGTTATCTTCTGCTATTCCCTTAATATCGGCAGCAGATACTACGTGTATGAGTATTTTACTGAGGTCTTCGCTGCTTTTCAGGATTTTAAGGATGCTGCGGCCATCAATAACCGGCAGGTTCATATCCAGAATAATGGCTGCCGGCAGGTATTTGCGGGCATAGGCCAGTCCATCCTGTCCGTTATGCGCCACAATAGTTTTAAAGCCTTTATTGCGGGCAAAATCCCGGAGTATATCTGCAAAATAGATATCATCTTCAACGATCAGGATCAGCTTATCCTGTTTGCTGATATTGTTACGGTCATCATCCACGGGTGCGGGCGAAGGAGCAGGCAGGTGTATATCGGGAGCAGCGGTTGTTTTTTCTGTATTGGGAAGGATTTTACCATCCACAGGAATGACGATAGAAAAAGTGCTGCCGGCAGACGTGCTGCTATCCAGGTGTATTTCGCCATGCAGCAGCAGCATCAGTTCCCGGCTGATGCTGAGACCAAGACCGGTGCCACCGAACTTTCGGTTGGTGGCGCCATCTCCCTGATGAAATGCATTGAATACCAGTTCCTGCTTATCGGCCGGGATACCGGGACCGGTATCTGTAACACTGACGCCCACGGCATGGGCGCCCGTTTTATACCAGGCAATGCTGATAATACCACCTGCAGGTGTAAATTTAAAAGAGTTGGACAACAGGTTGCGGATCACCTGCTGCAGGCGGAGTTTATCTGTGACGATGGTAGCCGGAACATCCGGCGCGATGCTTTTGATAAACTGGATATTCTTTTCTGCAGACACTACATCAAAGAGATCAGAAAGATCATCCATGATACCGGCGATGGTTACTTCTTCGAAGATCATCTCTACTTTACCGGCTTCAATTTTAGAGAGGTCGAGTACATCATTGATCAGGTGCAGGAGGTCTGACCCGGATTTATAAATGATGCCCGCGTATTCCGTTTGTTTTTCTGTGAGATTTTTATTTTTATTTTCCTGCAACATTTTGGCGAGGATCAACACACTGTTGAGAGGCGTACGGAGTTCATGCGACATATTGGCCAGGAACTCCGATTTATACCGGCTGCTGGCTTCCAGTTCTGCTGCTTTTTGTGCCAGCGCGCTCCTGGCGGATTCCAGGGCGTTATTTTTTTCTGTTATTTCTACGTTTACCTGCCGCATTTCTTCTTCCTGTACCCGCAGTTCTTCTTCAGATGCCTGCAGCACTTCTGATTGCCGGCTCAGTTCTTCGTTCGACTGCCGCAGTTCTTCCTGCTGGCTGATCAGGATCTCTTTTTGTTCCTGTACCTGTTGCAGCAATGTTAATACTTTACCCCGGGCATTGGCGGCGTTAACGGCCACGGATATATCTTTTTCCAGCAGCTCCAGTAAATGCAGCTGTAAAGGGGTTACTTCTTTAAAAGTGGCCAGTTCTATGATACCCAGCAATTCATCTTCCATCCACAAAGGCACCATTACCACCGCGCCGGGTGTGGCATGACCGCTGGCAGATCCCAGTTGCCAGTAAGTGGCGGGCAGATCGCGGATCACGCGGATCTTTTTGCTGCCAGCGGCATTTCCCAGGAAACCATCATTCATTGGAATGATGGCAGGGATGGCAGCAGGCATACTAACTGCCGAGACTAAACGAAGATCCTCCTGTGTTTCGTCAAAGGAATAAAAAGCGGCGGCAACAAAATCGCCAAAGGAGGTTAATACGTGTAAACATTTATGCACGAGTTCATCCCGGTGATGGCTGCCCTGCAGGCTGTCATTCATATTATTAACGCCGGTGAGCAACCAGTTTCGTTCGTTGGCAGCAGCATTGAGGTCTACCACCTCTTCCAGCTTACTGTTGAGCGCATCCTGGGCTTTCAGCCTTCTTCTGAATTCTGTATAGGTAATCCGCATCAGGATAAAACCCACCAGCAGAATAAAGGCATTGTTGACTAACAGGGTTTTGACTGCCGTGTGGAAAGATGTCGCTTTATAATTTTCCCGGATCGCGAGCAATCCCCGTTCTTCCGCATTCACCGCGCCGATTCTTGCTCTCACTTTATCCATCAGCCCTGTTTCTTTTTCTGTGATCGCCACGTTATTTTTTAGACGGTCTTCCTCGGCGGCATGATCCAGGTCATTCCAAAAACTTAACAAGTGGTTCACTTCATCTTCCAGGGAATCTACATTTTTCACCTGCACAGGATTATCCTCCACCATGCTACGCAGGTCATTAACGGCAGGCGCTACTTTGGGTAATGCCAGCTCGTACGGATGGAGGTAGCGATGTTCGGCAGTGCTGCGAAAGCCACGCCTGGCGGCTTCCATATCGAACAACAATCGTTGTACTCTTTCAGAGTTATTCAGTACGCGGTAAGTGTGTTGCACCCACCCTGCTTCCTCTGTTTGTGTATCGAATGTACGCCAGGTTAGAAATCCTCCCAGCAGTACAAGTAATACCACTAAGGAAAAGCCAAGGTACAGTCTGTTAACCAGTGAAATTTTCATTTTTGTAATGCGGAAAAAAGGTAATTGCTGTGTTTTGCAAAAATGTTATATTAGGTATAAATGTACCAAAATGCCTTCATATTCAATACCTTTGCCGAACGCAACGTATCTGTTTTGACATTAATTTAAAAAATTATACCGTCCGTGAAAAACCTAAGCATATGCTTTCAAAGTATATATCTACGCAAACGAATTGTTGAGTGATTGCAACCACAAAAAAAAATTGTTTACCAGATTTCATGCGCAATATCAAAACCAAATTTCATAATAGATCCGTACCCACTAAACAATACTGCGCCAGCATTGTTTACCGGATTAAATTCAGCCTCTATGAGTAAAATTTTGTTAGTTGAAGATGACGAGATCATGCCGAAGATAGTTGCGAGAATTCTGCCATCTTCCGAATATGAGCTGGATCATGTATCTAATGGCAAAGAAGCCTTTGAGAAACTCGAAGCTACCAATTACGGCTATGACCTGATCATCACAGATATTATGATGCCATATGCCAATGGATTTGAAATTCTCAGTAAAGTAAAGAGTCTGGACAGAGAAAAACAGATTCCCGTTATCATCGTATCCAATGCGGGCAATGAAGATATGATCATGGAGGGCTTTAAACTTGGCGCCGATGATTTCCTGAAAAAGCCGATTATTCCTGCAGAATTATTGATCAGGGTAAAAAGATTATTAATGAAGACTAAATAGCTGCGTGTTGGATATACAAGTACCTGCTTTCCTGGAACCCGCCTGGAACCTGTTCCAGGGAGCGCCACTGACCATACAGCTGGCGATGATATTTATTATAGTGGCGGCGACCATCACGCTGCTGGCCTATTTTTCTATCTTAAGAAACCGTTACCGTGGCTACCAACGTGCAAAAAGACTGGCCTCTCTCCTGCCCACATTAGACAACCTGATTATTGACGAAGTACTGGGGACGACTGACCCACTTGCCAATACCCATCCGGACAGGGTACAACTGAACCTCGAAGAATTCTGGAAATTGCCGCTGCATAAAAAATGGGCCAGGCAAGCCACCACAGACAGGATTATTCATTTTCGCCGGAACGTGAGAGGCAATGCCGGACATCTTTTAAGGGCCTTATACCTGCAACTGGAGCTGGACAAAGACAATATCAAACAGATGAAGTCATCTAAGTGGGCAAGAAAGGTGCGGGCATTGACAGAGTTCATCAACATGGATATTCCTATTGCGGATGTAACTATTTTACCATTAACGAATAGCCATAACCGTGAGTTGAGGGCCGCTGCCAGGCATGCTTATATCAAGCTCAGTAAAAACGAGCCCTTTAAATTTTTTGACGTGGTAACAGATCCATTGCTGATGTGGGACCAGGTGGAATTATTCCGGATCATCACCACCACCGAAGATATCGCCATTCCCAATTTTGCCCGATGGGTCACTTACTCTTCCAACAAGAGCGTCGTATCATTTTGTTTAAAACTCATTATTCACTATAACCAGCTACCGGCAGTACCTGCCGTTACCAAACTGCTGGATACCAAAGATCATTACCTGCGGGCAGATGCCATCAACTGTTTGGGCAAATTGAAAGTCCCTGACGTAGAAGACAAGCTCGTGGCTATTTACAGCAGTCAGCCGCTGCATTGCCAGATAGAAATACTGAAGGCCATTGGCCGCATTGGCAGCGGGCGGCACATCGATTTCCTGAAGCAGGAATTCCTGCATTCCACCGATTTTGATTTGCGTAAAAGTGCCGCCAAATCCATTGTAAAAAATGAATGGATCGCGGGTCAGGTATTGCAGGAACTATTGGATAGTGCAGATCCTGAGAACCTGCTTATTCTGAAACATTGTATGAACCCGTTAATCAAATACTGATGAATGGATTTTTAGAAACAATAGGCAGGATCTATGAAAATACACTTTTCGTATATGGATTGGTGTTATTACTCACCTATGCCCTGCTGGCGATTTTATCTATGCTGGCGATACGCAGGTATGTTAAAAGAAATAATGACCATCAGCTGAATCTGCTATCCAGCTCTCCTATGGCACCAGGCATTACCATTCTGGCCCCCGCCTTCAATGAAGGACTGACCATTGTATCTAACGTACGCTCACTGCTAACACTCAACTATCCCAACTACGAGATCATTATCATCAACGATGGCAGCACGGATGATACCATGCAGCAACTGATTGATGAGTTTAAAATAGTGCCGGTAGACTTTGCCTATAATGTAAAGATCCTCACCAAACCGGTACGCTATATATATAAGTCAACCGACCCGGCTTATTCTTCCCTGCTGGTAATAGATAAAGTAAACGGGAAAAGTAAAGCAGATGCGGTGAATGCCGGCATCAACGTGGCGGCTTTCGATTATTTTGTTTGTACCGATGTAGACTGTATTCTTCATAAAGATACCCTGCTGGAACTTATCCGGCCGGTGATGCAGGAAGAAAAGAAGCGGGTAATAGCGGTGGGCGCTACACTGCGTATCGCCAACTCCTCAGAGTTCGACGAAGGCGTGCTGTTGCGGATGCGCGCCCCCAAACAGTTGCTGCCGCGATTCCAGGAGGTGGAGTACATCCGCTCCTTTGTGCTGGGAAAAATGGGCTGGAGTTATATTAACTGTGTGCCGAACGTATCCGGAGGACTGGGATTATTTGACAAGGAAGTAGCTACCCGCTGTGGCGGATATGATCATAGTTCCTTTGGGGAAGATATGGAACTGCTCACGAGGATGTGCCGGTATGCGCATGACAACCGGATCTCTTACGCGATTCGTTATATCCCTAGAACCCTTTGCTGGACCGAAGGACCGTCTACGGTAAAAATATTCAGCCGTCAACGGGTTCGCTGGGCCAGAGGGCTTGCCCAGTTGATGGCAGCACACTTCAGTATGTTCCTGAATCCCCGTTACGGCAAGATGGGGCTCATCGTGTTTCCCTTCAATTTCTTTTTTGAATTGCTGGCGCCACTGGTGGAATTCAGTGGCATCATCGTATACATTGTACTGGCGGTACTCGGCCAGGTCAACTGGCCCTATGCGCTGTTGTTATTGCTGTTTGTGTATACCTATTCCATCATGATCACGACCATTTCCATATTATGGGACCAGCTTTCTTTCCGGTATTATAAATCATGGCGAGAAGTGGCTTATCTGTGTTTCACCCCATTCATGGAGTTTTTATTATATCATCCCCTCATTGTCATTAATTCGTTGCGGGGTTACTATAATTTCCTGACCGGTAAAAGAAGCACCTGGGGCAATATGCAACGGCAAGGTTTTGGGAAAAAGAAATAAAGAAAAGAGAACCATATGCTCAGAACGATTTTTGAACAAAGCGTATTCATATATGGTATCACGTTACTACTCATGTATGCCCTGCTGGCGTACATGTCATATCGTGGCATCATACGCTTTCGCAAAAAGAATAGTTTTACCAATTATGATCACCTGCTGGATTCCCCGCTAACGCCGGGTATTTCAGTGATTGCACCGGCCTTCAACGAAGGGGTTACCATTATCATGAACGTTCGATCCCTTCTAACGTTGAACTACACACGCTTTGAAGTGATCATTGTTAATGATGGCAGCACAGATGATACCCTGGAAAAACTCATTCATGAATTTGAGCTGGTGCCCGTGGATTTTGCTTACAACGAACGGATCGTTACCAAACCGGTAAGACGGATTTTCAAATCTACCAATACCGCCTACGACAAATTGCTGGTGATTGATAAGGTAAATGGTAAAAGTAAGGCAGATGCGTCTAACGCTGGTATTAACGCCGCCGCGTTTGATTACTTCCTGTGTACAGATGTGGATTGTATTATAGAAAAGGATACGTTGCTGCGGATGGTAAAGCCATTCATGGATGAAGAGCATAAGAAAACAAAAGAAGTCGGAGAACCTTGTCCCCAGTGCGGCTATGTGCATGTAGTGGAAGACAGCCGGCAGGTAATCGCCACTGGCGCTACCCTGCGTATTGCCAACTCCACAGAAATAGAGGATGGTGTGATCATACGGGTACGTCCCCCCGAAAAGTTACTTCCCCGTTTCCAGGAAATGGAATATCTCCGGGCTTATGTGTTGGGAAAAATGGGTTGGAGCGGTTTAAACAGCGTACCCAATGTATCTGGTGGGTTGGGGTTATTTGACAAAGAAATTGCCATCAAAGCCGGCGGATATGACCATGCCTCTTTTGCGGAAGACATGGATATTGTGACCCGCATGTGCGCCTATATGTTGGACAACCAGGTGAAATATGCGATCCGTTATATTCCTACTACCCAATGCTGGACAGAGGGGCCTCCGAATATGAAGGTGTTTAGCCGGCAGCGCACCCGCTGGGGGCGCGGTCTTGCAGAGATCATTACCATTCACCGGAAAATATTTTTTAATCCACGGTATAAAAAACTGGGGCTGATAGTATTACCCTACAACCTGTTTTTTGAATTCCTGGCGCCTATTATTGAATTTACCGGTATCCTTTATTATATCTACCTGATCATTACCCATGAGGTAAACTGGCAATATGCGTGCATTTTATTGCTGTTTGTATACCTCTATTCCGTGATGATCACTACCCTGGCAATTTGCTGGGACCAGATTACCTACGGTTATTACAAAACCTGGTGGGAAGTAATCGGGCTGGCATTGATGGCCTTCCTGGAACCATTGCTGTATCATCCGCTGATTGTATTTTTTGCGCTCCGGGGATATTGGTTCTTCCTGATTGGTAAAAAGACGTCCTGGGGAAATATGCAAAGACAAGGATTTGGCAGAAGAAAGTAAACTTATAAATAAGAAAAGAAATGGCTGTATTAAAACATCTGTTAACGGGAATTATAGTGTGTTTGGCGTTACAAACGCAGGCCCAGGTTTTTAAGCAGAAGAATAATGCAGAAGCCCTGTATGATCAGGCGGTAGCGGCCACAAAGCAACAACAGTACAACAAGGCCATTGACCTGTCGAAGCAGGCATTACAGCAGCAACCGGATTTCATTGATCAGCAATTGTTGCTGGCCAGGTTATATATGCTCACCAAACAGTATGATCTTTCTCGCAAATATTTTAAGGAAGTCCTTATTAAAAATCCGCGTTACCGGGATGCGTATTATTATGCCATCAATGTGGAACTGACCACCGGCCGGTATGCAGAAGCGGAATGTTATGCAGATGAAGCCCTCAGTTATTTTCCCGGCAGCCTGGATTTTATGCTGAAGAAGCTGGGGATACTGGATGTGCAGCATAAAGTATATCGTGGCAATGAACTGGCAGGCACCCTGATGGATAAATATCCGGAGGATACGACTGTCCGCAATGCTTATATAGAACATTATTTACTGAGTGGCCGCTACTATCAGCAGCTGGGTAATAGCGGTATGGCCAGACAGAGCTATGATAAAGTGTTGCTGGCAGATCCCCGCAACCAGCAAGCCAGGGAGGCCAGTCTCGCTGTGGCAATCAAAGGCGGCGGTTATCAGTCGGCCTTAGACCAGGTAAATGAGGGACTCGCCGCCTATCCGGGTTCCTATGATTTGCTGATGCGCAAGCTGGGTATTTTACAGGAGATGCATGCATATACAGAAGCCCTGAGTACGCTGCAGGAGATACTACGGCGCTTTCCGGGTGATGCCAACGCCCGCACGCTGGAAACATCGTTGCGGATGGAAGCAGCCGCCTGGTATGCTAACACCGACCCCTATACGTTATATGAAGGTGTACTCGAAAAAAATCCCGGCAACCGGGAAGCACTGGATAAACTAATTGGCTATAGCATGGCCAGAGGTGCTTATAAAGAGGCGCTGGCCTGGATTAACCGGGGATTGAAAATCAATTCTACAGATACCCGATTGCTCGCTTTAAAAATGGATGTACTGGAAGGCGACCATAAATACAGTGCTGCCGCTGCTTTGGCGGAACTATTATATCAGCGCGCACCAAATCCGGAATTAAAAGAAAGACTGGTGCAACTGCAAACAGCAGGTGGGCGCGACTATCTGGCGCAGCAGCAATACGATCTCGCGCTGGCATCTTTTGAAAATGCACTGGCCGTGAGTCCTAACGATACTACGGTGTTGAATCTCCTGGCCAATACCTACATCTCTCAAAAAAATACTACTTCGGCATTAAAAGTGCTGGATCAGGCCCTCACCTATTATCCTGACAACGCCTATTTTCTGTTGAAGAAATCCAGTGTGCTGGCAGATGCCGGCAGGTACGAAGAAGCAGCGGCGATAGCAGGACAGCTGGCTACACGTTTCCCGGCAGATGAACGTTTCAGCAACAACCTGGCAGATATGCGGCTCACGGCCGGCCGGATATTAATGAAGGCGGAAGAATATGATCTGGCCAAACAGCAATTTGAACAGGTATTGGCCGTAGCTCCGTCGAACCAGGAGGCGCTGGATGATATGATTAACCTGCAAAGCGCCACTGGCAAGCCAGACAGCGCGTTATATTACGCTGATAAAGCATTGGGATATTATCCCGGCAACCGTGATTTCCTGTTAAAGAAAGCATCCGTATTACAGGAAAACCACGACTACCAGGGCGCGGCCGCTATCACTGCCGACCTGATGTCTAAATACCCGTATACGCTCAAATACAAATCCGCGTATATCAGCAGCCTGATGTCGGCCGGTACGGAATACCAGCGCAATCAGCAACCCGATAGTGCACTGGCGATGTTTAACCAGGTGCTGGCATTGGATCGCAAAGATTCTATGGCCTTGTTGTACAGCATCAATATCCTGAACGGGCAGCAGCGATACGACAGCGCCCTTGCTTATACCGCGCAGGGAATAAAATACTATCCCGGCAATGAAGGCTTTTTAATGAAACGGGCCATTACCCTGGAGAATAAAAAAGATTTTGCCGCGGCCGCACTGGTAGCCGATTCTATAGTTAAATTACAACCTACTACCGCGAATATCGACTACGGGGATTACCTGGAAAGCAAAACGCTGAAAAACCAGTTTGGTTTATACTACCTCAATTCCAGCTATGATTATTCTGATAATAAATATAATATCGCCACCATAGAATACCGTCGTTTTATTAAGCGCGGCTCTTATGCCGTGCAACTGAACTATGCCGGCCGTCAAACCGGCAACGGCTTGCAGGGATTGGCAGAGATGTATTATACCCACAACACCAAACTCTACTCCTACGGTATGGTGGCCTATTCCAATAAAACTGTATTTCCGCAGTTGCGCGCTGCCTACTCCATCTTCAAAACATTTAAAAAAGAAATTGAACTGGAAGTGGGTGGACGTTACCTGAACCTGGACAGTACCAGCAGTATTTCCGGTGTGATTTCTGTGGCAAAGCCCTTTGGTGATTTCTGGGTAAACCTCCGCGGATTTGTGATCAGCGAGTCGCCGGAAACCTACACTGCCTTTAACCTGACTACCCGTTATTATATGAACCGGCGGCAGGATTATCTACAGGTGGTAGCAGGATTAGGTACTTCTCCGGATGACCGGAGCCGGCTGGTAAATTTTCCGAATCTTTCCGGATTGCTGACACATAGCATTGGCGCGGGCTACCAGAAAGTATTTCACTACCGTACTACGCTGGGATTATATGGCACCTGGATTAATCAGAAGATCAGTGATACCGGTTACCAGAATCAATACGACATTTATGTAACGCTTCAGCGGAAATTTTAACTGACTTACAATGTGTAGAATGATGAACAGCTTTTTGTTAATGATCACCACCTTGTTATACCCTGCGTGTCAGCCAGGCCATACGGAAGACGTACTCCTGGTGAAGCAGGGCCAGAGCGCCTACGTGATCGTACTCCCCGCATCAGCTACCAAAGCTGAAAGCAGGGCAGCCGCTATTTTTCAGGATTACGTGCAACGTATTTCCGGTGCGAAGCTGACAGTGATTACGGAAAGTCAGTATAAAGATCAGGCAGCTGTATTCATTGGCAACACGGTACATACTTTAGGTCCGGAAAAAATCAGGAACGATGGATTTTTTACCGGGAGCAAAGACAAACAGCTTTATATCCGTGGTGGCAGCGGTCAGGGTGTGGTATATGGCGTATACCATATGTTGGAAACGTATATGGGTTGCCGTAAGGATACCAAAGGCCCTGCCATTGTTCCTACGGCCAGGGATATACGTATTAATGGTGTGTTGACGGATTTGCAGGAGCCGGCGTTTATTTACCGGGAAAGCTACTACCCTGCTTCTACCGACCCGGAATACCTTTCCTGGCATGGATTGCAGCGCTTCGAAGATTTATGGGGCGTATGGGGGCATTCCTTTTTTAAAATCTTACCGCCGGCTACCTACTTCAAAGAGCATCCTGAATATTATTCGCTGGTCAATGGAAAAAGACAGGCCCGGCAACTTTGTTTGAGCAATGAAAACGTGTATGCATTAACGGTAGCCTGGTTTAAAAAAGCCATCGCTGACAATCCCGATGCTATGTATTGGTCTATTGCGCCACAGGATGGTGGTGGCGGCTGCAGCTGCGATCAATGCCGGAAAGCAGATGCGGAAGAAGGTGGTCCGCAGGGATCACTGATCCGTTTTGTAAACCGCGTAGCGAGCCAGTTTCCGGAGCAGCGCTTTACTACGCTTGCATATGGCTATACCGCTAAAGCACCGCTGAAAACAAAGCCAGCCGGCAATGTATTCATTATGCTCAGTACTATCGATGCTTTCCGTCAGGACCCATTATCGCAAACATCTTCCGCAGCGGCCTTCCGCAAAAACCTGGAAGGCTGGGGAGCCACTACCGGCAATCTGTTCATCTGGGATTATACCACACAGTTCACCAATTACCTGGCGCCATTTCCGGACTATAATAACCTGCAACCCAATCTTCAATATTTCGCGGCACATCATGTGAAAGGGGTTTTCTCACAAGGCAGCGGTGAAACCTATGGTGATATGGCGGAATACAACAGCTACGTACAGGCGGCCCTGTTATGGCAGCCCAACGCCGACATCAAACAGGTGAACACTGCGTTTTTAAAGGGCTATTACGGTCCTGCGGCTCCTTTCGCAGGGCAGTACCTCGACGCACTCAGCTACGCCGTTAAAAGCACGCACAGCACCCTGGATATTTACGGGAATCCGATTTTTAATACCCGCGACTATTTATCACCCGCACTCATAGATCAATACTCCACCCTGCTGGACAAAGCCGAAGCTGCTGCAGGAAATAACAATATTTATTTACAACGGGTATATCAAACGCGGTTGTTTCTCGAATACGTTGTATTGCAACAATCCCGTTTCTATGGCAACGAAAAATACGGTTACCTGCAACCAGATGGCAATGTGCATCCTAAATGGCCCGCGCGGGTGAAGCATTTCACCGAGCAATGCAAAGCTGCCGGGGTACAGGAACTTTCCGAAGGGGGCTTATCGCCCGATGCCTATGCACAGGAGTGGCAGGAACTGTTTTCCAGGAAATGGATCAATAGTCTTGCCCTACACGCGCCGGTGACCCTCGTACACGCCTTTACACCGGAGTACACGCCCAAAAAAGAAGCGACGCTTACAGATGGATTATTTGGTGGCAACGACTTCAGCTACAACTGGCTCTTTACTTACGGGAAGGATATGATCGCCACCATTGATCTGGGCAATCAGAAAAACATTCACCAGGTGCAAATGAATTTTTTGCAGGACGCCCGGCATTATATCTTTAATCCTACGCAACTGCTGATCGAAACGTCTGCAGATGGTATGAAGTTTACATCCGCCGGGGTAAAGGAGATACCAGTGCCCGAAGAGGATTATGCGGTGCGGATTAATCACTATTCATTTAGTTTGCCGGGAACCGCAGCGCGGTATATAAGGGTAACGGCGAAGTGCCCGTTGGCATTGCCGGAGTGGCGGTTGGTGGAGGGGAAGAAACCGGCGTTGTGTTGTGATGAGGTGAGTGTGGAGTAACGCGATTTTTGGTCTTGGGGCAGGATTATACTGATTATACTGATTTTCACTTTGATGCTGGTAATTAAAGCGTTTGGAGGTTTAGGGAAGCTTCCTTCCACCGATAAATAAAAATTCATCAAAATCAGTATAATCAGTATAATCTTGCCCCCAGACATAAAATCGCAAAAATAAATTTGGAAACTAAACACTGTTCAGTATATTTGCACTGTAAACAATTCAACGTGGGCATAATAGAAAGAAAAGAACGTGAAAAAGCGGAGATGCGCAGACGTATTGTAGACGTAGCTGTTAAGATGATTGTGGAAGAAGGCTATGAAAAAGTGTCCATCCGCAACATCGCTGATAAAATAGAATACAGTCCCGCTACTATTTATCTTTATTATAAGGATAAAGACCAGCTACTGTATGATGTGCAGACAGATGCATTTGCCACCCTGGCAAGTGAATTTCAGAATAAGATTACAGCCGATGCACCGTTCAAAAGACTGGAGCAACTGGCCAGTGCATATGTACAATTTTCCAGGGATCATCCGGAATTGTATGACCTGATGTTTATCATTAAGGCGCCTATGAATGCGCTGGTGGAAGAAGAAAAGTGGAAGAACGGAGATCCGGCGTATGATGGCTTATTTCATCTGATGCAGGAGTGTATCGAAAAAAAGGTAGTGAAGTTTAAAGATGCTACCATCGCCACGCTTTCTGTATGGGGCTTTGCACATGGGTTGATCAGTCTTCACCTGCGCGGCAGATGCTCCAAAGTATCGAGAGTATCCGACGAAGAAATGCCGAAAGTGGTAGATGAAGCGATCCGGGAATACCTGCGGATGATTAAAGCATAAAATATTTTACGAAAGCATAAAATATTTCCCGGAGTCAATCGTCTTCATTACAGGCGGAGCTGATTTTTATTGGTGATCCAAACCCGGAAAGCCATAGCAGCAGCGCAAATGTGAGCATGAAACGTGTCGCCGAAATCATTTAAAAAGCCTTGACGGCTTTTTTTTAAGACCAATATTAAACACTGTTCAGTATATCAACAACGATAATAGAAGCCGTTTGGCTTTATTTTTTTCGGTATAAATAAACACCGTTCATTATGTACACATCACTCACAAAAGGAGCATTGTTAATAGTCTTGCTCATGGCAGGTCTCCACTCCTTCGCACAAAACACCGTGCTGGATCAATACATACAATCCGCCTTCCGCAACAATAAGGGGCTCAAAGAGCAAAACTTCCAACTCACCAAATCGTTGCTCGCTTTACAGGAAGCCAAAAGCCTTTTCGGCCCCAACGTAGCCTTCCTCGGCAGCTACACTAAATCAAACGGCGGACGTACCATCGACTTTCCCATCGGAGACATCATGAACCCGGTGTATAGCAGTTTGAACCAACTCACCAACAGCCATAACTTCAAATCACTGGACAACGTATCCGTACAATTAAATCCAGATAACTTTTATGATGCAAAAGTGCGGACCAGTCTCCCGCTCGTCAATGCAGAAATCTATTATAATCAGAAGATCAAAAAAGAACAGATCTCCCAGCAACAGGCAGCTGTAAACGTATACAAGCGGGAACTGGTACGCGACATCAAAACCGCGTACTATCAATACTACCAGGCCGCACAGGCAGTAGCCATTTATAACAACGCGCTTTCTCTCATCAACGAAAACATACGTATCAATGAAAGCATGGTGCGCAACGGGATACGTAATAACACCGCCTTATACCGTGCGCAAACAGAGAAAGAGAAAACCGATGCGGATATCAACAAAGCGATTAATGCGCGTCAGAATTCCAAAGCTTACTTTAACTTTTTGTTGAACCGTGGGCTGGAAGAAAACGTGACGCTGGATAGTAACCTGCTGATCACCCCGGCACAACTGCCCGGCAATGATATCAACGGGCGGGAAGAACTGGCCCAATATAAAAGTGCTACTAACGCTTACCGGTTAAACGAACAACTACAGCGTTCCTACCTGATCCCTAAGCTCAGCACCTTTCTTGACCTGGGCTCACAGGGCACCGGTGCCCGTTTCAATGCAGATACCCGTTACTATCTTTTTGGGGTAAGCCTGGAATGGAACCTGTTTGCTTCTCACAAATATAAATACAAGATCCAGCAGGCCGCCAATGATGTGGAAACCATCACCAACGCTGCTTCACAAACAACGGATCAGCTACGCTTACAGCTATACGAAACCGTTAATAACTACCAGACTGCCTTACGAAATTTCAAAACCGCGCAAAGCCAGCTGGCTTTTGCGGAAAGATACTACCGCGATCAGATGAAGGTGTATAAAGAAGGGCAACTGCTGTATATAGAGCTACTGGACGCACAGAATCAACTCACCCAGGCACAGCTGCAAACCACCGTGGCACAGGCTTCTGTACAAACGGCCTATGCTGCAGTGGAACGTGCAGAAGCATCTTACAATATTGATACTAACAACAACTAATAAACATACTTTATATGAAAAATACATTGCTCCTGCTGCCTCTTTCCCTGCTCCTGTTTTCCTGCGGCAGTAAACCGGCGGCCACCACTACCCTTTCAGATACCATCCCCGTGAAGGTAATGCCACTGGCAAAACAAGGCTCCGCGGTATCTATCAATGCATCCGGCCAGTTTACAACGGATGATGAAGTATATCTTTCTTTCAAAACAAATGGTATCATCAGCAGCATCCTGGTAAAAGAAGGCGACCCGGTACGCAAAGGTCAGCTGCTGGCCACGCTGAACCTCACCGAAATAGATGCACAGGTACAAAAAGATCAGCTGGCATTTGAAAAAGCACAACGCGACTATCAGCGGATCATGCGGTTGCACAACGACAGCGTAGCCACACAGGAACAGCTGGAGAACAGCAAAACCACCATGGATCAGGCCCGGCAGCAACTGAGTACCACACAGTTTAACCGTAGCTACTCTGCTATTCACGCTACACAGGATGGATATGTACTGCATAAACTGGTGAGCAGCGGACAAATGGTAAATGCAGGTACGCCCGTATTGCAAACCAACGGCGCCAGCAGTGCACATTGGTTACTACGTGTAGGCGTAAGCGATAGAGAATGGGCACAGGTAAAAAACGGAGACAAAGCCACCATTGAAATATCTGGTGTACCGGGTGATAGTCTTACGGGCATGGTTACACGTAAATCAGAAGGTATTGACGCCCAAAGCGGCACCTTCCTCATTGATGTACAACTCACCGGCAGCAAGCCCGCCGCTATCGCGGCCGGCATGTTTGGCCGTTGTCATATTAGTGCAGGCGCCGTCACCGGCAGCACCGCCTGGAGCATTCCTTATGCCGCCCTGCTGGACGGCAACGGCAGCAGCGGTTTTGTATTTGTGACCAACGACAATAAAACAGCACAGAAAATCCCCGTTACCATTTCAGGGATGGAAAAAGAAAATGTGCTCATCAGCAACGGCATGGAACAGGCTAAGGCACTCATTATTTCAGGTAGCGCCTATCTGAAAGACCAATCACCTATCCGCATCATCCAATAACATTTACGATCATGAAAATAGCCAATTACGCCGTCAAAAATTACCAGTTCACCCTGGTGATCTTTATTATGATCATTGTGCTGGGCATTACTACCATCCTCAATATGCCCCGCTCGGAAGATCCGGAAATGAGGGCCCCACAATATACCGTGATCGTGGTATACCCAGGCACCAGTCCTAAAGACATGGAAGACCTGGTAGTAGATCCCATGGAAAAAGAGATCTACGGGCTGGACGATATTAAACGGGTACGTACTTCTATCAGTGACGGCGTTGCCGTGATGCGGGTGGAATATAAATATAGTTCCAACGTAGATCAGAAATACCAGGAACTGGTAAGAGAAGTGAATAACAAGCGGAAAGACTTACCGGCAGACATTTACAGCATCGAGGTCAGAAAGCAGGAACCTTCCGATGTAAACGTCATGCAGATTGCACTGATCTCCGAAAATGCTTCCCGTGATAAGCTCCGTTACTACGCCGATAAATTACAGGATGAACTGGAAAAAGTACCCTCACTGAAAAATGTAAAACTCCATGGCTTACCCGAACAACAGGTACGGGTGGAATTACAGCTGGATAAAATGGCGCAGCTGCATCTGCCTGTCAATACCGTGATGGCGGCCATCCAAAGCGAAATGGCGAATATCCCTGGCGGTAGTATTGATGCCGGTGAGAAAAGTTTCAATATCAAAACAAGTGGTAATTATCAACACATCGATGAAATCAGCAACACTATTGTATCTGCCGGTAATGGTAAAAATGTTTTTCTGAAAGACATTGCGCGGATCTATTATGGTTTTGAAGATGAGAAATACTTTGTACGACTCAACAGTCATCGTTGCGTAGTCGTTTCCGCCGCGCAGAAGTCCGGCGAAAACATTACCAAAACCCAATTGCAGTACAAACCTGTCATAGAAAAATTCAAGAAAACATTGCCTGCCAATATTGACCTGGTACAATATTTCGACCAGGCCGATGCCGTCAATAACCGGTTGAGCGGATTAGGTAAGGATTTCATTATTGCCATATTACTCGTTGCTTTTACCCTGTTGCCACTGGGACAGCGTCCGGCGTTGATTGTGATGATCTCTATTCCGTTGTCTTTATCCATTGGTATTGTGTTGTTGCAACTGTTTGGCTTTAACCTGAACCAGCTGAGCATAGTAGGACTGGTAGTGGCATTGGGACTGCTGGTAGATGATAGTATTGTGGTGGTGGAAAATATAGAGCGATGGATGCTGGAGGGGCATAGTCGTATGGAAGCCACGCTGAAAGCCACCTCACAGATAGGGCTGGCAGTAGTAGGTTGTACCGCTGCTTTGGTTATTTCCTTTATGCCACTGGTATTTATGCCGGAAGGCAGTGGTGACTTTATCCGGAGTCTCCCGCTGGCGGTCATATTTAGTGTACTGGCTTCTATGGCAGTATCGCTGACCATCATTCCATTCCTGTCCAGCCGTTTACTGAAAGAACATACCGGTAATCCCGAGGGCAACTTGTTTATGCGTTTGCTCAAAAAGCTGATCCATGGCAGTTATGCCAAATTGCTGGATAAAGCATTACATCGCCCGGTGATCACGATGGTGGTATCCCTGGTGATTTTTGGCGCCGCCATCGGATTGTTTAAAGTGATTGGCTTTAGCTTGTTCCCTGCTTCTGAGAAGCCACAGTTCCTCATCAATATATTTACGCCGCCGCAGTCGAATCTCGTTTATACCAATGAGGTAGTAAAACGAATAGAGAAAGAACTGCAGCAGGAAACGGCGATCAAATCTTTTGCCAGCAACATCGGGAAAGGTAATCCCCGCATCTATTACAACGAAACACAGGAAAACGAAAGAAGTGACTATGCGCAGATTTTTGTACAACTGGGCGAACATACCAGCCCGGCAGAAAAGACCAAACTGATTGAGTCGTTGCGCAAAAAATGGACACCGTATCCCGGCGCTAAAGTAGAAGTCAAGAATTTTGAACAGGGCCCCCCCATGGTAGCCCCGGTAGAAGTGCGCCTGTTTGGAGATAACCTGGATACCCTACGTTCTATGGCGGCCCGTGTAGAAAAGATGCTGGAAAAAACACCCGGTACTATTTACATTAACAACCCCGTAAGTACCCTAAAATCGGATATCCGGGTGAAGATAGACCGTGAAAAAGCACAGCAGCTGGGCATTCCTACGGCCAATATTGACAGGGTAGTACGTTTAGCCGTATCCGGTATTAACCTGGGTCAGTACAATGATCAGAACGACAATGACTATGATATCCTGCTGACCAAACAGAAAACGGGTAAACCAACGATGGACGTTTTCAATGATTTGTATGTCAATAACAGCCAGGGGACCGCGATTCCGCTTTCACAGGTAGCACAGCTACAGCTGGAAACATCTCCCTTAACAATTAATCACCAGGAAAAAAACCGGGTAGTAGCTGTAGGTGCTTTTATCAGGAAAGGTTTTCTGACAGACCAGGTGATTGAAGACGTAGTAAAACAGATGGATGCCCTAAAACTCCCTGCAGGATACACTTACGAGATGGGTGGAGAAGTAGAGAGCCGGAAAAACTCTTTTGGTGGATTTATGAGTGTGATCATTGTGACCATCTTCCTGTTTGTGGCCGTGTTGATCCTGCAGTTTAAAACTTTCAAGAGCATGCTGATTGTGCTGTCGGTAATTCCGTTAGGGATCGTAGGCGCTGCTATCGGTTTGTGGCTGACCGGCAACTCCCTTTCCTTTGTGGCCATCATAGGACTGATTGCGCTGGCAGGGATAGAGGTAAAGAATACTATTTTGCTGGTAGATTTCACCAACCAGTTGCGGATGCAGGGCAAACCACTGGAAGCGGCGATACGGGAAGCAGGAGAGGTACGTTTTCTGCCCATTGTACTGACTTCCCTCACAGCCATTGGCGGCCTGATACCCGTAGCCATATCTACCAATCCTTTAATCGCTCCATTGGCGATAGTACTGATTGGTGGCCTTATCAGCTCTACGTTGTTATCCCGTATAGTGACGCCCGTAGTATATAAAATGATTCCTCCGAAAATAGACGTGATGCCTGCCAACGGACAGGATTCACATCATAAAAAAGATACCTCTGCATTAGCACAAGAGGCCATTTTGCAACATTCATAATACCTTATCTTCTTCAAAACAGAGAAGCCTGCTTTGACAGCAGGTTTCTCTGTTTTGAAGAAGATAATTTTACCAGTATCCGGCCGGCAAACATATAATCATTAACCGCAATGAGTCAAACTAAAATTCCCTGTAAAATTTTATCGGTCAGCGCCATTTAAAATTAGTTCCTTACTTTTACGGCTAATTTGCTAGTCAACCATTCCTTTGAAAATTAGTTTTTATGAAAAAAATCTTCCTGGCATTTGCAACCATGTTGTTCGTGATCTGCATGAGTACCCAATCATCGCAGGCGCAGTTGAAACGATTCAGTATCGGACCTTTCGTTGAAGCGGGCTTTCCTGTAGGCGACTTCAATGATACGCACAATACCGGATATGGTATTGGTTTGGGTGCCGATGTGAAACTGGTAGCAGGCTTTACGGCGGTGGGTTCTGTTAGTTACTTCCATTTTGGTGGTAAAAGCGGCAATCTTAACGGCAACAACTTCAATTACCCCGATTATAATGTCATTCCTATCCGTTTGGGCTTGCGTCACAAACTGATTTCTATCCTGTATGTAAAACTGGAAGGGGGTACGCTTCAGTATACCGGCAGCTATTACAATGGTATAGGCGGACTGGTAGCACCGGGTTTGGGTATCCGTGTACTTGGTCTGGATGTGGAAGCCAAATATGAAGCCTGGTTCAAAGATGGTACCCGTGGCTTCTTTGGTCTGAAAGCAGGGTATAATTTTTAAGCTGTTAGCTGTTAGCTGTTAGCTTTTAGTAAATGCAGCGGAGATAAACATCTAGATAATTTATCGTCATTGCATTTATCTAAAAGCTAAAAGCTAATGGCTAAAAGCTAGAACAGCGTTGCCGTCCAAGTTCTTTCAAACAATTCTCCGGGAGCTAACCGGTTGATCCCCTCTTTCTCTTCCAATTCCCCCGTAGCCGCTACGTTATCGGCAATTCCGCACCAGGGTTCAATACAAACAAAGTCGGCGTCTTTTGCCGCCCATATGCCCATGTAGGGAAAGCCTTCAAAAGCCAGTGTTAATCCATGTGAGGTCAACTTGCTTTTAATGCTGATAGCGGTAGATGCGAGCGTTTTAAATACCAGTGCATCCTGATAAAACAAGGATTTTTTTAGCGGCAGTTCATGGGTGTGCTGCAACAGTGGTACGGGAGCCATTTCTATTTGTCCGCCGGGAGACAATGGCCAGATGCCTGTTGTTTCTTCTTTATTAAAATACAGGAAGTAATCTTCGTACGTAGTATTTGCCACCAATGGCAATTTGAACGCCGGGTGTGCGCCTACGGAGAAGGGTAATGTTTTTTCATCTTTATTTTCTACCTGGTAAGTTACCTGCAGCTGATCATCCTGCAGGAGGTATTGTATGGTAAAATTAAAATGGAAGGGGTACACATCCCTGGTATTTTTATTATCAGAGAGACGGAGACTGACATGTTCTGTTCCCTGCGCCGTAACGGTAAACAGCTGCTCTCTGGCAAAGCCATGGCGGCCGAGAGTGTATGACTGACCGTTATAGCGGTAGGTATTATCTTTCAGTCCGCCGACTATAGGAAAGAGCACCGGGCTTTTTTTGCCCCAGAAGGCGGGATCTCCGCTCCATAAATATTCCAGTCCGGTATCTTTACGGACAATGCTTTGTAATTCTGCTCCCTGTGGGTTGACCACAACGGTGAGTTTTTCATTGGAGATTTCTATCATGGTCTGATAACTGTTATATAGTGGATATCTGCGAAGATAATCTGTAATTGGAACAAAGCTTTGTACCTTTGTCAGGTATTTTTTTCTCAACAAAACGAAGGCATTATATGGAATCATTAAAAGGAAAGAAGGCCCTGATCACCGGTGGTGGCAAAGGCATAGGCCGTGCGCTGGCCATCGCGCTGGCACAGGAAGGCGTTGATATAGCCCTGATGGGACGTAGTGCAGGTTCATTGGAGGAAGTGGCCAAAGAAGTAACCGGCATGGGTGTGAAAGTGGCGTATGCCACCGCCGACGTAAGCGACATGAACGCGGTAAATACGGCGGTTACACATCTCACAAAAGAACTCGGGGAAATTGATATCCTGATCAACAATGCAGGCATTGCCGCATTTGGAGGTTTCCTGGAACTGGAACCGGCACAATGGGAGCAAATCATCCAGGTAAACCTGATGGGAGTTTATTATGTTACCCGTGCCGTATTACCGGATATGATAGCAAGAAAAACAGGTGATATCATCAATATTTCTTCTACTGCCGGTCAACGTGGTGCGCCGCTTACCAGCGCCTACAGTGCTTCTAAATTCGGATTGCTGGGATTAACAGAATCTTTGATGCTGGAAGTGAGGAAGCACAATATCCGGGTAAGTGCGTTAACACCAAGCACTATTGCTACAGACATGGCGAAAGACCTGCACTTAACGGATGGTAATCCGGACAAAGTATTACAACCGGAAGATCTGGCCGAATTTGTTGTGGCGCAATTGAAGCTGAACAGAAGAGTGCTGGTGAAATCAGCGGGGTTATGGTCTACTAATCCTTAAACTATTTGAATGTAGTTGCTGATGAAAATATTTCTCAGCAACTACATTCATCCATGAATTATTTACGAATGCGATAAGCATATCCTACAGATGCGGTAGCAGCGCCTGTTTTGTTTTTACCATTCGCGCTTCCTTTCTGAATATCAATGAAGCCAAAGTTTCCTCCACCTTCTACAAATACCTGGTTACGACCAAAAAGGTAAGCCAGTCCTACGTTTCCACTTACACCGAAGTTGAAAGTATTCAGCTGATCTTTGATATCGACGGTACTGTTGAAATCCTGGGGACCCAATGGTATGGTCTTTTTTTCATCCATATAAACAGTGGAAGTACCACCAGAGATCACTTGTTTACCATTTAGGAGGAATCCAAAGAAAGGACCTGCATCCACATACAAACGGAGTGGAGACTTAGGACCCAGATTCCAGCCGAATTTAGCCAGGATTGGGACCATCAGGTAATTGAATTTCGCCTGACTTTTGAAATCTGCGTAGAGGTAAGTAGTCCCCGGAGGTAACTGTGTTGCCTTGTCTGCCGGCACTGGAAATGCCTGGAAACCATTTTTCTTACCGCCCTGTGAAGAGTAGTTGATCATGGCTTCGATAGAAAAAAGTTTGCTGATATGGTATTCCCCGAAAATACCGAAGTCGGGCCCCTGCCTGGAGCTATAACCTTTACTGAGAGGGGTTTCTTCACCACTGCCAGCAGTGAGATTCGGAATACTGATACCACCCCGTGCGCCGAGGTCGATTTGTTGAGCGGATACTTTGGTGCCAAAAAACATGACAATAGCCGGCAAAAGCCATTTGATAGAGCCTTGGATTTTCATAATTATTAAATTGTAAACCAAAATTACTAATTATCTCACATTACTCAACCAACCGGCTACAAACAATAAAACATCCCGTGCATCGGGTTCGTTGTGCATTTCATGATACATACCTTCCCATTCCCTGTAAGTGAGCAGTGTAGCGGGTGCGCGTTGTGCAAACAAGCGGGAACCTTCTACGGCAGTAAATTCATCTGCATTGCCATGAATCAGTAAGGAGCGGACCTTTAGTGCGTTGGCGTGTAACAAGCACCAGGCGCCATTTTGGATCATATCATTGGCCAGTCGTAAACTCAGTTTATCGTGTCGCAGGGGATCTGCTTTAAATTTTTCTACCGCCTCCTTATCATGTGAGATTTTATTAATATCGAGGCCCTGGTTGATCCGGAGATTGGGCGCTACAGCACTCAATACTTTCAGTGCGCCTTTCAGCAAAGCGCCGGGCCGCGTACCAATGATCAATGCCGGTGCAGAAATCACTGCTGCCTGAATATCCGGCTGCCGTTTTAATAAAAAACCTGTTAGTACACCGCCGCCCATACTATGCCCATACATCACCACCGGCTTCTGCCAGGTATCTTTTACATAGGCCAGGAATTCCTGCAGGTAATCAAACATAAATTCAAACCCTTTGGAGCCACCTTTGGGACCATCGCTTTTACCATGGCCATAATGATCGATCCCGATGACGGCAAAACCTTCCTTCATAAAAAATGCGGCCACCTGATCATAACGACCGATGTGCTCCCCTATCCCGTGTACGATGATCATTACCCGTTCGTAATTTTCGGGGTTCCAGTTGATACCATGAAACTTTGTGTGCTGGTAATTCCAGTAAAAATCATTCATAGCCGGAGTTAAGCTGGTGTATGACGAAGATAAAGAATATCTTTATGCCCTATTTCAACCAGGTAAAATTAACTGAACTACACACATGAGCAAGCAAGCATCTACATCACCGGTATACTCTATTCCTTTAAGTTACCGTAAGATGGAAAACCTGCATATTGTTTTTTGGCTATTGAAAGATATCAGCTGGTGTATGGTCTGGAAGCCACTGGGCTTTGCCATGATCTTTCCTACCCTGATTATCTCTATTGTGATTGCATGGCGCACCCGGCAGTTTGTGTCGGAGTTATGCCACAACGTAGCCATCACCGTTTGGATTGCGGCGAACTCGTACTGGATGATCAGTGAGTTTTTCCATTTTGATACCCTGGTGATTACGGGCGATATTACCTATAAACATTTGGCGTTGATTCCTTTTGTATCTGGTATTTTAATACTTGCTTATTTCTATTTGTATTATCAGCCGCGGCATAAAGAAGAAACGGAAGTCATCACTGAATAAGGTGTGCCTGAAGTAAGTCGTTGATTTTTTGTTCGAGCAATGCCTTTTTTTCTACCGTAATATTAATGAGATAATAATGATCCCCGCTGCAGAGAGCATCCCATCTCCATTCGAGCTGGCTACTGCTGCGGCGGGAACGGCTTTCGTACCACCACGCGGTATATAAGGTACTGTTGTCTTTTTTCAATTCGGCCGTATACATTTTCATGCCTTGCATGCTGCGCTCCTGCACTTTAAAAAATTCGAACCCACTTCCTTTCCAGCAAATCATGGGTTGATGATCGGTGAAATAAAAGCCCGGAATA
>NZ_DATCVJ010001021.1:0-4532 GCF_036566945.1 Chitinophaga sp.
ATGTGATGTTAAAATGCCGGCAGCTTTAAACTCCGTTAAAAATCTAACAATATTCTCCTTACCGGTACCTACCATATTGGCCAGATCACTCCTGGAAAGATTGATCATAATATCCTCTCCTACAGCTGTTTCTCCTTTAAATTTCTCGCGTAACACAATTAATGTAATGGCAAGTCTCTCTTTAACAGAACGCTGTGCAAATATAGAAATGCTATTTGCCAGTACTGTAAATTCATGACTGAGTACTTTGAGTAATCTACGCGGCAGTACACTGGATCTTCCCAAAATAGTCATAAAATCTTCTTTGGGGATGAATGCAATGACACTTTCTTCTAATGTAGCAGCGGAGTCAGGATAACGTTCATCCGCCAAAATAGCATGATATCCGATTAATTCGCCTGCATTGGCCACGTATATGATTTGTTCTCTACCATTCTGGTCAACCTGGTACTTTTTAATCTTCCCTTTTTTCACAAAGAAAATACCGGAAGCAACAGCTCCCTGCCTGAATATAACTTCCCCTTTACCATAGCGCTGTTCCTGCATATGGGAATAAAGATCTGCACATTCATCCTCTGGCAGGCTATTTAGGATGGACTGAGATTTGAAATTCCATTTATAAATTGGAAACAGACCGTCTAAACTCATAATAATTGACTCCGTGGACTAAAAAGTGATTTTTTGCAGTTTTTTAATTGAAAAGTATCAATGAAACCTAATGCCACCAAAGGTACCTTTGCAACATGAAAATATCAACTATTTCTCGTCCAAGGATCAATTTCACATATAATCACGAGTGGATTGATTTAAATGGTAGCGTTGGGTTTGTAGGTGTCTCTGCATATAGACTGAAAGGAATCAAAAATATAGTTAATATAATATGGCATACTCCGAAAGGCATTATTGATAAAGGAACCCTTATTGCTGAAATCCACGCCGCTGACCAGGTTATACCTATTCACGCTCCTCTTGGTTGCAAATATCTCGGTCAGAATCAAAAATTATCCGGAAATCTAAACCTTATATTGGAAAGTCCACAAGACAATGGCTGGATATTTTTCGTGACCCCGATGAAATTCCACAATCAGGATCCTCTTCTTTCACCTGAAAACTATCAAAAATTAATACGTACCAAAGTTGCTAATTGACTATTAATAATAATGGGAAACACATTGATGAAACCTAACTGGTATCTGACGGATGCATCATTTGACTGGCTGTTTCCGGAAAGGATTCAGCAAATGTCAAACCGGCATTGGACACCGATGGGAATCGCAAAAAAAGCAGCCGCTTTCCTGGCCTCAGAAGGAGGCAAAAAGATCCTGGATATTGGAAGTGGTGTTGGAAAATTTGCCCTCATCGGTGCTCATTACTTTCCGGAATCATTCTTTTTTGGCGTGGAGCAAAGGAGTGAGTTACATCATTATGCATTGGCAGCAAAAGAATACACGAAGGTAGTTAATTCAGAATTTATAAATGGCAACTTCACACAAGTTGATCTCGCTGAATATGATCACTTTTATTTCTACAACGCCTTTTTCGAAAATTTAGATGCCAAAGATAGAATAGATCATCAGATTGATTACTCAACCAGTCTATATCAATATTATTCCCGGTACTTGTATAAAGAACTGGATAATAAGCCTGCAGGAACCAGGTTAACGACTTTCCATAGCCTGGAAGATGAAGTCCCACCAAGTTACCGGCTGGTAGATACCTCTGAAGATTTCTTACTGAAAATGTGGATAAAGAAATGGTGATTCGGTTGTTGCACATAAAATAAAATGCACTGAGCTATGACAATGAATGAATATGTAACCACTATAATGGAACAAATTCAGGTGGCGAAAAATAACAAGGAAGTGGAAAAGGTTATTCAGGTATCCATCACTAATATGACAGAGAAGAAGAAGAATGGATTTATAATACAGCGATATCTTGACAAATTGCAGGTGGCATTAGCCGAAATATCTGTTCTTAAATGCAGTAGCGAACAATGGAGCTGTTACCGTTTTGCTCTTATCTATATAAGAAATTCATCTATTAAACATGTAGCTGAAGACCAGAAGAAAATATTGTGATGAAGGTATCTAATTTTATTGTTGCCATTTTAGAAAATAAATGCCCTCGTTGCAGGAAAGGAAAATTATTTAAAAATGACAACCCATACGAGCTAAAGAAAGTCCTGGACATGCACGACAACTGCCCTGTGTGTGATCAGCGAACGGAATTGGAAATAGGATTCTGGTATGGAACGGGATATGTCAGCTATGTGCTGGCAGTGATGTTTTCGATATTTAACTTAATATGGTATTGGTTGATTTTTGGTATAACCTGGAGAGACAACAGCATCTTTCATTGGCTGATAGTTAATGGGATTATACTTACACTTACGATGCCTTTATTAATGAGATTATCCCGGACATTGTATCTGACCTTTTACGTAGGTCATGATCCTGAATCGGAAAATCGGAAGAAAAAAGAGGAATTATTATAAGTACCTGATGTTTTAACTAAGCCACCGGAGGCAGCCCGTGTTTTAAGTATTTTTTATGTTCACTCCTAAATTACTCGAAACATTAAAAGGATATACCCGCGTACAATTTGCAAAAGATTTACTTGCGGGTTTAATCGTTGGTATCGTCGCATTGCCGCTGGCTATTGCGTTTGCAATTGCATCTGGAGTGTCACCGGAAAAGGGACTTTATACAGCCGTTATAGCAGGTTTTATCATTTCCGCCGCAGGTGGCAGTAAGGTTCAAATAGGTGGTCCTACTGGCGCTTTTATAGTAATCGTTTATGGAATTGTACAACAATATGGGATTAATGGCCTTGTAGTAGCCACTTTCATGGCGGGGATAATTCTCATCATTATGGGAATTGCGCGTTTAGGATCTGTGATAAAATTCATTCCATATCCATTAATAGTAGGATTCACCAGTGGTATTGCACTGGTAATATTTTCCTCACAAATAAAAGACTTCCTGGGTTTGAACATAACAGAGATTCCCTCGGATTTTATAAAACGGTGGATTGTATATGGTCAGCATATTTCGTCTGTCAATTTTTATTCCCTGGCTATTGCCGTCTTTACAACACTGGTCGTTTTTTTATGGCCTAAAGTTACACACAGAATTCCAGGTTCATTAATCGCCATTATTATTTCAACCCTGGCAACAGAATGGCTTCGTTTACCGATAGATACGATTGGCAGCAGGTTTGGAAGTATCCCTACATCATTGCCGTCACCATCTTTACCTCATCTGGATTTTGACACTATTAAACTCCTAATACAACCTGCTTTTACCATAGCATTACTGGGCGGTATTGAATCATTACTTTCAGCAGTTGTAGCTGATGGCATGATAGGGGGTAAACATAAAAGCAACATGGAATTAGTGGTGCAAGGAGTGGCCAACATATTTTCTTCTATATTTGGTGGAATCCCTGCCACCGGGGCGATTGCAAGAACCGCCACTAATATCAAAAACGGTGGCCGGACACCTGTTGCTGGTATTGTTCATGCGTTAACGCTATTGCTGATAATGCTTTTCATTGGCAAATGGGCAGCCCTTATACCAATGGCAACTTTAGCAGGTATCCTTGTAGTAGTTACCTATAATATGAGTGAATGGGAGCATTTCATTGCTATAACAAAAGGCCCTAAGAGTGATACTGCTGTATTGATCGTTACCTTCTTACTCACGGTGATTATTGATCTTACAGTAGCTATAGAAATTGGGATGATATTGTCTGTATTTCTGTTTATGAGAAAAATGGCCCAATTCAGCAATGTTAGTATTATAACCAACCAATTCAACGGCGACAAAACTAATGGAGATCTTCTATCTATATCCAATTTTAATATACCTCCCGGGGTAGAGGTATTTGAGATAACAGGTCCGCTTTTCTTTGGTGCCGCATATAAGTTCAAAGATGCCAGTAAATTTATTAAAAGCAGCCCCCAGGTGCTTATCATAAGAATGCGGCAGGTGCCTATTATTGATGCCACCGGCATTCAGACACTCAAAGACGTAAATAAAGATATGCAGCGTCGGGGAACAAAACTTATATTATCAGAAGTATTGACTAAAGAAGTATATGAAGAATTGAGAAAAGCACGGCTACTGTTCAATATCGGGAAAGCAAATGTGGTAGACACTTTCGCTAAATCAATTGAAAGAAGTAACATAATAATATCAGACAGGCACGTAAAAGCAGGTAACTGAATTATTGCTATATCAGGAACCAACCGTTTATTTAATTTTCCTGGCAATACCTGCCCGCATATTTGAAAGTTAGACAAAGAATGTATAGCGTCGTGGATGACATAGCTATTTCTGAATGACCATTATGAAAGGAAGGGGTACATCTGTACTCCTTAATTCCATCACACCTTTCACATTGAAAAAGTAATAGCACTAAACGAAAAGGCCGGTACGAATGACAGGTCAGCATGAGAGTATCCATTAACGGTCACTGAAAAATGGGGGATACAGTTACGCTAAAGACATCCTAACGCCTTCCTGCCA
>NZ_DATCVJ010001022.1:0-2472 GCF_036566945.1 Chitinophaga sp.
TACATCTCCTCTCAATCCATTGTTGGTAGCAGGTACCAGGTTAGTGGCTGCGATGTTGGTGATATAAGGTCCTGCGAGGGAATCCCAGGCGGCGATGCTGGCAGGCGAAGTATTATTCACGGGAGTACTGCCGGAAAGATGCTGCCCGGCAATAAACCGTACATCACGGGTACGCAAACGCGACAGGTGCGGCGACAAATGCCCTACCTCCTCACCCAACCGTGCATTTTGCCAGTATTGAGCCGTAGGGGTACCATTCTGATCGGTCCAGAAAAAAGTATTGTTACCACCTATGTACCGGAAATTATTCAGCCATTTGGCGCCCATGATCAGGAACGAATACACGCCAATATTAAACTCTGATTCAGATGGATAGTAGTTATAGGAACCACCATTCCTGCTGCCTTTATACCCCAGCAAATAAGCACCAAAACCTATGGGAGAAGCCCCACTGCCATCATACCCTTCCAGCGCCAGTTTACGGTACAGGAACATGTCTTGCAGGATCGCTGCCTGGGAGCCTCCGGCAGCGGGACTTCTGTTTACATAAAAGTAGTAATAGTCGTAGGTCATCAGGTCGGGCTTCGCAGTTTGCATATAGGTGCGGAGATTAGTCTCTGACCACTGACCGGTGTACTGGTTGTTATGCACCAGTACATTCGGATATTTACTTTTGGATATGGCAAACCAGTCGCGCATGTAACCCTGAACGGCGGTACTATATCCTTCTTCATCTCCAAAACAAATACTGGACAGCAGGTTGGTGTCGGCCAGCTGCAGAGAGTTCAGAAAGCCGTTCGATTGTTCAAAGGCAGTCGGACCACGGCTAACCTGTGTACCATAAGGTCCTTTTACCAATCCCCATTGCACCGTAGGATTTTGCTGCCGGATGGTGTAGTTGTACATGGGCAGTTCATAATAGGTAGGCGCAAAATGAGTGTTGGCCAATTCATTGCCGCTGGGAAAATGATCCACTCCCGGCTGCACGTACCAGCTAACACCACTTTGTGCAAATGTGCTGACCAGGGAATTGTTGGAGAAGGCAGCATTGGATACAAACAAATAAAATCCTTTCAGGCGCTGATCGCAGCAGTCGGTCCGGTTCCAGATGCGGATAGAATCGATGGTGACGGTGTTACCCAGATCTACCTGCCACCAGGGCTCTATGGCCACACTGCCGGCGAGGGTATGGGTAACGGAACCTGCAGCATAGTTGCCGTTGGTATTACCATCTACCGCCTTACTACTCAATCCGCTCCCGGGATTAATGTCTGACGATTGCAGGGTGGTTTTGCCCTGGGCCACGTTTACTCCTCCGCTGAATACCTGTACCTCAGCGAGACTGAGCGGATCGGTGGCAGGTAATTGAATTTTTACATAGCGACCGGTTCTGCCGATGTTAATGGTGGTCAACGCCGGCACCGGGTGATCCTCGGAAGCTCCATCTACCCGGATCCAGCTTTGGTACTGAATACCTTTTTGAATAAAAATTTTGTCCTGCCGAGTCATGGTTTGGGAGCGGGACGCGCCTGCCAGCAGTAACAACAGGGAGGTTCCCCATAACGCGGCAGCGCTGTTTTTAAAATTCAGGTGCATACAAACTTGTATTTAGTGATCAGAGAAAACAGTACTGCGCCCGAGCGGCCGGCAGTATATCAGGTTGCTGTAACCAGCATGGTTACACGTTTTTGGTTGCTTGAGATTCTTTCACTGCACTTTTTCGGGATCGGCTATCGTAGGCTATCGGTCATTCGTTTTCATAGTTGGAAAAAGGGTGCCTCCGTTTATATAGTGGGTATAATTTCCATGTTACCCTTAGTTGGGGGAAATATTTTTTAGTGCAGCCTCCTGATTGTAGTATTTTACCCCGTTTCTCTGGTATTTTATCCTACCCTCTTTTTTGCCAGCTACTTTTAATCGCTATTTGGAAAAAAAGAAGTTTATTTGATGACACGTAAGTATCATTTTATCAACTGTAATTCGGTGCAATGGAGCAATACACTGACGAAGAGTTGTTACAACTGTTGATGCAGAACAATGAAGCGGCATTTCGCCAACTCTACAAAAGATACTGGAAAAAACTACTCACCAAAGCTTATACGCAGCTGCAATCCTATGCTGATGCGGAAGAATTGGTGCAGGACGTATTTGTCAACATCTGGCATCGTCGTCAATCCCTGCAAATTAAATACAGCTTTCATACTTATATCGCTGCCGTTACGCGCTATAAAATATTTGAGCGGATTGCCGCCAATAAAAAACTGCCGGTAACAGAAGATGCCGCCGATTGTATCGTTTCCGATCATTCTACCGAGCTATGGCTGGATGGCGAAGCTTTGAAAGCAGCAATAGAAAGCGTTGTTGGTACGCTTCCTGAAAAATGTCAGCTGGTATTCCGGTTAAGCAGGGAACAGGGCCTGACCGAAAAACAAATAGCACATACCCTGCAGATATCTCACAAAACAGTAGAGT
>NZ_DATCVJ010001023.1:0-2494 GCF_036566945.1 Chitinophaga sp.
AACTGTTGGGAAGGGCGATCGGTGCGGGCCTCTTCGCTATTACGCCAGCTGGCGAAAGGGGGATGTGCTGCAAGGCGATTAAGTTGGGTAACGCCAGGGTTTTCCCAGTCACGACGTTGTAAAACGACGGCCAGTGCCAAGCTTGCATGCCTGCAGGTCCGGCAGCGCTCTCCAGCGTCCGGAGTTCTGCCTGAAGCGTCAGCAGGGCAGCATGAGCACTGTCTTCCTGACGATCGCCCGCAGACACCTTCACGCTGGACTGTTTCGGCTTTTTCAGCGTCGCTTCATAATCCTTTTTCGCCGCCGCCATCAGCGTGTTGTAATCCGCCTGCAGGATTTTCCCGTCTTTCAGTGCCTTGTTCAGTTCTTCCTGACGGGCGGTATATTTCTCCAGCGGCGTCTGCAGCCGTTCGTAAGCCTTCTGCGCCTCTTCGGTATATTTCAGCCGTGACGCTTCGGTATCGCTCTGCTGCTGCGCATTTTTGTCCTGTTGAGTCTGCTGCTCAGCCTTCTCTCGGGCGGCTTCAAGCGCAAGACGGGCCTTTTCACGATCATCCCAGTAACGCGCCCGCGCTTCATCGTTAACAAAATAATCATCCTTGCGCAGATTCCAGATGTCGTCTGCTTTCTTATACGCAGCCTCTGCCTTAATCAGCATCTCCTGCGCGGTATCAGGACGACCAATATCCAGCACCGCATCCCACATGGATTTGAATGCCCGCGCAGTCCTGTCTGCCCAGGTCTCCAGCGTGCCCATGTTCTCTTTCAGGCGGCGGGTCTGGTCATCAAACCCTTTCGTTGCGACCTCGTTCGCCGCCTGCAATGCCCCGGCTTCATCGCCGGAACGCTGCAACTGAGCAACATACGCAATCTGCTCCGCCGACACGTTATGGAACTGGCGAGCCATCGCCGTCAGCCCCGACGTCGGGTCTGTGGTCAGCTTCCCGAAGGCTTCAGCGACCTTGTCCACCTCCACGCCGGATGCAGAGGAGAAACGCGCCACACTCTGGCTGATGGACGCAATCTGAGCCTCACCGCTTACCCCCGCCTTAACCAGTGCGCTGAGTGACTCGCTGGTCTGGTTAAACGTCAGCCCTGCCGCCTGCCCGGCTCTGGACAGGACCAGCATACGATCTGCCGTCAGTCCCGCCTGATTGCCGGAAAGCGCTAGCGTTTACTCTAGAGGATCCCCTGGAATGCTGCTAAATACGAAGTTGGTAAATCTCAAGACTCTTACGATAAACAATTTTTGAGAGATTGGTTAACTTCTAATGGTGTTGCTGGTAAAGATGGTGTTGCTATGCCTGAAGACATTGTCACTGAAACCAAGAGCAAATACGTTGAAGCTTACGAAAATTTAACTGGTGACAAATGGCAAGAATAAATTAAGGATATCTATTATTAAAGCTTTCTATTTATCCCAAACTTTCGTAGTATTTTCTGACATGTTCAGATGTTTTTACTTTATCTTTCCTGAAATTTTTGATTTCTAACCGACTCTTGCATGTAGCTCTTGATAATGCAACATATGCTTGACCATTAGCAAAACTTCTACCTAAATCTATTTTGACTCTGTCCAAAGTTTGACCTTGAGCTTTGTGGATCGACATCGCCCACGACAAGATCAATGGAAGTTGTTCTCTGACTAACTCGTTCCCAGTATTTTCAAAACTAGACGTGGTACTTTTTTGTCCAGCTTTTTCAATCTTAAACTCTTCCTTTTCCACCATAACCACTTGTTTACCTCGTCCAGTAATACTAAAATTGACTACCGGTAATACTGTAGATTCGAATTCTTGACTAGCTAGATGACAACATGATTGAATGAAACTTTGTCGTTGCAATGGAATATTGTCGAAAAATGCTTTCTCTTGATCGGTAAAACCACCAGATTTGCCGATTCTATTACATACGAACCTCATTTCAGCAAGCGCCGCCTGGTCTTCCGCATCAATATACACATATTGTTCCAAAAACTTCATATAAAGTTTACGGGTAGCCATAAATAAAACGGTACCTAAGGTACCATTGACCAATTCATCAGTGAAATTTTTGACACACATGACTTGGGCCCCCGTTTTTAAATGAAGAACTTTATCCACCATAAGATTATTATCAAGCATACTGACGAGAAAAGGGTTTTCTGGATCTTTGGCTTGGAAAGTGTATACTTTCCCTGGTAAACTGTTTAATTTTGCTTGATTCGCCATCAGAACTTCTTTTAAAGTTGGGTACAACTGTGTTGGTTCTATTCCGTCAGTGTAGTTGATTTGTCGATCCAATTTTTGGAACGCTTCAATGGTTTCATAATTCAAGTTCCCAACACGCACATTGTTCAACATATCAATAAACTCATTATCTCCCTTTTGTCTGAAAACTTGCTTCAACACCACGGTGTTTTCGATAACCTTATTCCAACTTTTAGCCAAAAAGCAGAATTTCGGCTGACCAGAATTATCCACAGGTGGCAATTGATAGAAATCACCAGATCCCC
>NZ_DATCVJ010001024.1:0-12905 GCF_036566945.1 Chitinophaga sp.
CATGAGCAAACGGCGGATCAGTGTGTAATAGCGGTCGCCTTCAAAACAGAATTCTACCTGTCTTTCTTTTAGAATATATTTTCTCATTTCTGTCTGATTGCCCACTGCACCTGGGTATACTTTTTCTATACCGGGTAAACCTGCGCGGGTTCTCACCTGATTAAGGTAGGTTACAATATCCGCATTACCTGGATCATATTCATTCAATGCTTCTACATAATCCAGTAATATTTCAGCATAACGGATAAGAATATACGGAGAACGGTAAGCACCACTGACCATCGTCCGTATGTTATCATTGGGGCTCAAAAGTTTACTAGGTACATAGCCGGTGATAAGGTTATTTCCCTGACCTGACATGCCTGATTTACCACCGTAGTACAACTCTATTCTGCCGCTGTCATTCTTATTATTGTCTGAGGAGAAATAATTCCGGTCATCTGCAGACACCGCGGCTACAACAGGTCGGCGGTTATAACCGATAAAAGCATAGAACCGGGGTTCCCGATTGGCGTACATATTCCAGTCCCCTTTACTTTGCTCCCATGGCTTATCTCCCCAGCTTTGGGAGAAGCCTGTTTCCACATATTTAGAGGTAGGATCATCAATTGTTTTACCGTCATTCATATAGAATGCATCTACCACATTTTGCGTAGCATTATATAAGTTATAACCTGCCGGGCCAGGTGAAGCACACTTGGTATATCCCCAGCGATCCCAGTTCATAGTGGCCAGGATAATTTCATTGTTCCAGGAAGTCAGAAATACATCGCGAACAGATTCATATGGATTAAACTCCCTTCCCCCGTTATCCAGGTTAGTGAACAGCTTATAAATATTTGAGTCAATGATTGCTTTGGCTGCTGCTGCTGCAATGCGCCATTTATTAGGATCATAACTCGCGGGCGCCAAAGACGTTCCATCCTGATTTTTGAAATTGGCAAACCGGGGATTACCATTCCATAAAGGGCTGGCAGCCCACTGTGCCACCTTTGCTTTTATGGCCATGCACGCGCCCCTGCTGGCACGGCCATTATTACCTGCATTCCAGACAAAAGGCAACCCTTTTCCTGCAGCATCCATGAGCTCATTAATATGGGCTACACAGTCATCAAATGGCGCTCTTGTAAGTTTATTATAGTCGTCATTCTGACTCATGGTGCCTGTTAACTTTACAAACGGCCCATACTGTCTTAACAACATCCAGTAAAAATAGCCCCGCAGAAAAAGGTTTTCTGCTTTATACTGTGCCTTCAGCTCATTACTCATCTCAATGGACGGCACCTTATCTATATTCTCCTCAAAAATAAAAGACTGACGGATACCGGTATAATAACCACCCCAATTGTAAAAGTACCAATCAGACGGACTCCAGTTACCACCCACCATATACCTTACAGTGGTACTGGGAATACATACGGAAAGTTCATCTGCTGCACCAATATTGGAATAATCACCGCCACCAGCCCTGTAGCTGTAAATATTACTCAGATAGGCTTCTGCGTTTACCCTGGTTTGCCAGATTTGCTCGTCGGTTAAAAGATTGTCCGGCTTTTTATCCAGGTATTTAGAACAAGACCCCAGTGTCATTAAACTAATACCAATAAAAAAAAGTAACAGGTATTTATATCTGGTCATAACATGATCATTTTTGCTTGATTAAAATTGCGCTCTTACACCCAGTGTAACTGTTTTGGGATAAGGATACTTGGCGGCATTATTGCCCAGTTCAGGATCCCATAATTTAAACTTCGAAAACGTAAGCATGTTGGTACAGGTAGTATATACCTGCAAACTGCTGATGCCTTTTCGTTTCATGTCCGGGGTGATAAAAGAGTAACTGAGGGTCGCTTGTTTCAGGCGCATAAAACTGCCGTCTCTCACCCACCAGCTGCTATTTACATAGTTATTGTCGTTGGTATTAGCTACTGTAACTCTTGGGTAGTGTACATTCTGACTTGGATTTTCAGGTGTCCACCGGTTCAGGATATCTTCGAGTACACTGGCGGGATATTGTCCCATCCCTGCAAAAGGTACAATACCTACTCCCGGCGCTCCGGCGCCATCCCTTGCCAGGTCTGTACCGTTGGCCATAATACCTACATCCCCTACTCCGGCGAAAATGGCAGAGATCTCAAATTTTTTGTACCCCAGGTTGAAACCATAACCGTATGACCAGGTAGGGAAACTTGATTTTCCCAGATAGGTCTGGTCATCTCCGTTAATTTTTCCATCACCACTCAGATCGGCGTATTTTACATCACCAGGATACACCACTCTGGATTGAGTAGGACTTTTGGCCACATCATCGTCAGAAGTAAATAATCCAAGGCTTTGATAACCGTAGAACTCACCAAACTTATGTCCTTCCCGCTGCTGATAAGGGAATATCGCTTTAGGTTGATCCGCATAGAGGATCTTATTTTTGGCGTAAGTAACGTTACCGAATACACGCAAAGAGATGTCCTTTCCTATATGATCTGTATACTCCAGGCTGGCATCCATTCCTTTATTTACCATTTCACCTATATTGCCGTAAATACTGGTCGAAGAATAACCTCCGATAGGGGAAATGCTACTCCGTCCAACAAGGATAGCCGTTCTTTTATCCTGAAAAAGATCTACTACCATGCTTAACTTATTCAGGAAACCAACTTCCAGCCCGATGTCCGTTTTGGCTGATTTTTCCCAGGTCAGCCCTTCAGTGCCCATCACGGTGGCAGCAATACCATTGTGATAAGTGGGTGTGCCGGCACTTCCAAAAGAGACGCCACCCGCACCGGTATTATATACTGTTAAATATCCAAACCTCGTACCGGCGCCAATTTGATCATTACCAGTCATACCGAAAGATCCTCTGATTTTCAGCAGATTCACCACTTTGGTCAATGGCTCGAAAAAATTTTCTTTGGAGATGACCCAACCAACAGATCCTGCCGGGAAGTATCCCCATCTCTCTCCTTTTTCAAAATTTTCAGAACCGGTGGCCCCCATATTTGCTTCGGCCAGATATTTATCCATATAAGAATAAGTTACCCTGGCTGCTACATTCTGGTTGCGGTAAGGAATAGCCGCAATGGCATCTCCGGCAGTACCCCGCAGGCGATTCCTGATACTACCTACCAGTAATCCACCAAAATTATGTTTGCCGAAACTACGATCGTAATTCAGGCTACCTTCCAGGTACATCATGCGCTCACCAGAAGAAGATGATTCATAGTTCAGATAAGTATCACCTGTTCTCACTGGTGCACCAAATACAAAACTGCCATCTTCATTTCTACCGGAAGCATACCAGAGAGCATTCTGGCCTTTTCTGCTATTATCAAATTCACTATAAGTATCGAAAGAAAAACGTGCATTGGCGCTCAATCCTTCTGTTAATGCATCCAGTTTTTGATTGAGGGATAACACGGATTGAATAGATGGTTTGAACTCCGTGCTGTAACCTGAGTTCTGTACCAGATTGAAGGGATTGGCTCCACCATTGTTGATAGGTCCGGCCCATTTTCCATCAGGATAGGTAACCGGAAAAGAAATAGGATTGGTGCCATAAGTAGCATACCAGATAGCCCCGGCAGAGTTACCCGGAAAACGGCTATTTACCAGCATAGAAGCCAGGTTGAGGGAAAGCAGTGTTGTTTTGGTGACATTCAGGTCTACATTACTCCTGAAATCATATCTTTTGAAATTCAGATTGGGATTATAGTTGATATCTTTTACATTATATTGTCCATCCTGGTTATAAAACGACATTGATACATAATATCGCATGGCTTCACCACCACCACTTACATTTACATTGGCATTGGCCATCGTGGCCCAGTTCTTATAAATAGCATCGATCCAATTTACATTGGGATACATATAAGGATCCAGTCCGCTGGCTGTTTTTCTGATAATTTCATCTGAATAGGCGGGTTGCTCACCTGCATTCGCCCGTGCTTCATTATACATCTTCATATAATTCACACCATCCAGCATTTTAGGCAATATGGTTAAACCACTGTAGCCTGTTTCCGCTTTGGCAGATACTTTGGGTTTACCAGCTACCCCTCTGCGGGTAGTAATAATTAATACTCCGTTAGCCCCCTTAGCCCCGTATACAGCAGTAGCGGAAGCATCTTTGAGCAAGGAAATACTCTGTATGTCTTCCGGATCTATATTATTAAAGGCACCACCATAGGTGCTATTAACATCCTCCCGTTGTACGCCATCTACAATAATCAACGGAGAATTACTACCCACAAAAGTACCTATACCCCGGATCGTAAAGTTGGGATTATCATAACCCGGCTCTCCGCCAACACTCGCCATGGAGATGACACCTGCTACTTTACCCACCAGCGCGTTGGTCAGCGTGCGCACAGGCGTTTGCATATCCCCCATATTCACGGTGGAAACGGCGCCCGTTACGGTTACTTTTTTCTGGCTGCCAAATCCCACTACCACTACTTCATTGAGCTTATCAACTTTCGCTGATAAACTCACCTTCAATGTTCGCTGACTGGCCACTTTCACTTCTTCCGGGTTCATGCCCATCATCGCCACTTTCACGATATCATCTTTGTTGGCATTGATGGAAAAAACGCCCATTACATCGGTAACGGTACCTTTTTTGGTATCCTTCACCGTAACCGTAGCACCAGGTAAAGGATTACCATCGGCATCCATCACCAACCCGCGGATCAGCCACTCTGGCTGTTTTTCGCCGGTAGCGGCAGGTGCGGCAGTAACAGGTTCCGTTGCAGTCGCCTTTTTATCCAATACGATGCGGTTGCGCTGTACGACATAGCTGATGTTTTTACTTTTGAAAATAAACGTCAGCACCTCATCCAGCTTTGCCTGCTGGAAATTGAGCGAAATTTTCTCGCCGTCATTCAGCAGCTGATTACTGTACACCAGCGTAAGACCCGTTTGCTTTTTAATGGCACGGAATACCTGCAGCAGTGAAACGTCATTTCCCGTAACCGTAACAATAGACTGTAACGAAGGCGTGGGAGTTTGTGCCTGCACATTGAAAAAAGAAGCGCATACAAGGCCGCATAGCACCAGTAAGCGTACCACTCTTCGCATAGCCAGTTGACAGTGGCGTATACTTTTTCTCATTCGGGAATGTTTACAAGTTAAAACGATTATACAGCAAATGGCATTTACAAATGCTTATCAATAGAACTACATCGATTTTGCAAAAACGGGTGACAGGAAACCTTCACTTTTTTTTAAGAAAAGAAAAATTCATGGTGACTGACCTGTTTGCGTATTAAAATAAGTGGGGAAGAACACGACCTTCTTTACAAGGCACGCGAAAAAACAGCAATGTAACTACCTGTTTTCGTAAAAACGGATGACAATCTGATGGCGTGATACGGAAAATATTTACCTGAGAATAATTTCGCTGCCGGATACCTGATATTCCACCTGCGCGGTAGTTTTAAGGTCAGATAAAAAATCATCCAACCTGTTCCTGTCCATTAATCCGGTAACGGATTTGCCGGCAAATTTATCTTTATCTATAACAAAGCGCATCCCATAGAAACGGGTGGCTTCTTCTATCAGCGACACCAATGGCATACGGTGGTAATAATATACCCCGTTGCGCCAGGAGGATACCTCTTCTTCATCAAAATGACTGGTCTTAAATCCTTTACCAGCGCCATAATCGGCCTGGATACCCGGTTGCAGGGTTTGTTTTTCATTCCCCTTACCATGGGCAATCACACTACCTGATACCAGCGAGGTTTTCACGCTGCCGGCCTGATAAGTATTAATATTAAAGGCAGTGCCCAACACCTGCACGCTGTTCAGTGCAGTACGCACCACAAAAGGACGCTGCGCATCCTTTGCCACATTAAAGTAAGCTTCTCCCTCTACATATACTTCCCTGGTGGAGGGACCAAAATGAAAAGGAAAACGTAAACGGGTAGCGGCATTCAGCCATACCTCCGTGCCGTCGGACAAGGTTAATTTATAATTTTCTCCTGCAGGTACATCCAGCGTATTTTGTACGGTATCTGAAGATGTATACTGTAAACCGCCATTGCCGGTATTCAGGGTGGCATTATTTAATGCGATTGTTTTGGTGCTGTCTTTACTCAGCTCAATGGCCTCCCCATGATTCATCACCAGGCGAATCGCCTTCTTTTGCTGTTGCTGTACCGCGCTGGCAGAATAGTATACCGTGGTTGTTTTATTTTGGAAGAAGAATACCAATAGGCTACTACCCAGCAAAAGGATCATCGCTGCGGCGATCAAGAATTTCTTTATGGATACTACCTTAGCCGGTGTTTGTTCTTTTCGTTCTTCTTTAATGGCATGCAGCGCGGTATCGGAATCAATGGTCTGCAGATAGCCACCGGCATTCATGCTTTCATCTTCCTTTACCAGCAGGTCCCATTGCGCTTTAAACGCAGGGTCCTGCGCCAGTTGTTCCTGCACATAGCTTTCTTCTTCTGCAGAGAGTGTTCCCGACAAACGTTGTATATATAATTCAAATATTTTTTCCGTTGCTATTTCCATGATTGTTAACAAAACGAGGGCTAATACCCCTTATTAATGATTGCATGACGTAACACTTTCAGTCCCCGTTTTAAATGGGTTTTGAAAGAATTGATACTGATGCCCATCTCATCCGCCGCCTCCTGGTAACGCTTTCCCTGAATATATACCATTTGTATAGCCGATCTTTTTTGGATGGCCATATCATTAATCGTCGTCAGTAATTGTTTATAGTAATCCGGTGAAACCTCCGGCATCCCCATACAGGTTTCGTCCTGTAGTTGCGTAAATGCGGCCTGCTGTTCCCGTTCTGCCTTTTGCTTTTTCAGGAGTGTCAGGCAACGGTTTTTAATCGCCTGATGCAGGTATCCTTTGATATCACCATTAAATTGAAGATATAACTTTTTGTCCCAAATGTCCAGGAAGAAAGTTTGCACAAGGTCATTCGCTTCTGCTTCATTACGCAGAAACCAATAGGCATTCAGGCAAAGCAGCTTATGATACTTCATAAATAAAGCATCATAGGCAGTGGCATCGCCGTCCTTTAACCGTTCCACCAATTCTATGTCTGAAGAATGATTCATTTAAAAATGACCGCCTTATTAGTGATAATACTTTACCCGTGACATAAACACATGACTATGCTGATAGCCGCATGGCGGACAGCTGTTGATCGATTCGATGATGTAAAAAAAGATGTTGGAAGAACCCTACTTCTTCCATTGTCCAACTGTTGTTACTAAAGATTTTGGCCTAATGAACTCTAATTTGAAATCAAGGTAAATAATAAAATTGTAAAAACATACGGGGGCGTTAAAAAAAAGTAAAGCCCCGGCAAAGTATGCCGGAGCTTTTTTTCACGGGGGTTTCAGTAGATAGCTTATAATTTAAAAAAGATCTTTTGCTTATATAACCAGTAGCACAGGCCCCATTCCAGTCCCAGCACGGCGAAAGCGGAAATAATTTCCTGTCCGCCTTCCGGCACCCCCACCATCCCAGTGAAGCCTTTTACAAAAATACCGGTGGTGGCATTCACCCATTGCACTCCTACCGTTTCGAAAAAGAGGTAAATAAAAATAGCGTTCATCCCTACCACAGTGGCCAGCCACGCATATCGCACATTTTGCTTTACATCTATGATCCAGTACAAAAATGCCAGTACCAACATCACCCAACCTCCGGATGCCAGGGTAAAAGAAGCCGTGGCGATTCGTTTAATAATAGGCGTAATCCCTGTCCAATCCAGTCCAAAGCCAGCTATCAGTCCTATGACGCCTGCTGCCAGCAGGATCTTTATTTTTTGGGCAGATGACCGGCTGCTGATCAGTAATTTCCCGGCCAGTACTCCCCAGATGGTATGTGCGGCAGTAGGTAAAAAGTTAATCGTCACCCAACCACCACCATCATTTAATTTTCCCATCAGCACCATGTCTATAAAAGAACCAAAATTATGATCCTGCACAAATGGCTGCTCATAACCAGGTATCAAAACAAAACGATAAAGCAGGTCGGTCGCCAACAACAGTGCCAGGCTTACACCCAGCTGGAAACCATAGGAACGGCGTATAATCAGGTAAGCAATAAGGGTAGTAACAGATAATTGCGTCAGCACATTCCATAACTCCCATACTAACCTCCCGGCATATACGCAATGGAGGGCAGTACCAAATATAAACAACTTTAAACAACGTAGTGCAATATGCCGGAAGTTTTGTGACCAGCTAACGCCTTTTTGTGTTTTATAATAATAAGAGATATACATGGCGGAACCAGCCATCGTCATAAACGCCGGCTGCACCAGATCCCAGGCCCGCAGGCCATTCCAGGGATGATGAAAAAACTGTTCTATCATGCTGCCCGCTATACCCGTAGGGTGCAACTGCGCTATTGATTCATAGATGCGGGCACTCTCCCCTGCCAGGAGAATCATGATAATTCCGCGCATCACATCCAGGGAAATCAGTCGTTGGTTGACATTGGTTGTACTGTTCATTGTCCTGATTGTAGGCTTAAATTAATAATTATTCTGGCATATTTATTAAAAAAGATGGAGCGCCTTCATCCGGAATGGTGCCCAACTGAGTTCCCCAATCGCTGGTAGTGGCCACCATACCCAATCGTATAGCCGTCCCCGTAAAACCTTTTATTTTCGAACGGTCCAGTTTTCCTTCAAAACGGATCACTCCATTTGATTCCACAATGGTGCCTATGGTAAAGAAACTGCTACCCGACTGCGGGTCAAAATTGAACCCGGTTTGCGCGCCACTGTGATAATACATCGTCATGGGAATAGCCGGCGACTGCAGTAACCACTGCCCTTCCAGCAACACATCATAAGCGCCATCCGTGAAGAGCGAGGTCAGGAGGCCCGTACCGGCATTGTTGTCACTGTCGATATACACGTCGAAAATCACTTCATCCGACCGCTTACCCGTCATCTCCACATAGAAGTATACATTTTGTCCGTCGTAATCGAATTTGGCTTTTTTAAATACGCCGCCATTAGGCCCTGCCGTCATCACCTGCTGGCTGATGGTGTCCCAATCGGCCAAACTGTTATCCGTCAGTTTCACGGGCGATGTTTTGGAAATCCGTATCACCGTAGACCCTTCTGCCGTTACCCCATCTCCCGAAGTAGCATACAGGGTAGGCACATACTTGCCCTTACCTTTATAAGTATGCACCGGGCTTTGCTCGGTAGACGAAGTGCTATCGCCAAAATCCCATTTCCAGGAAGTAGCGCCGGTAGTAGTATTATTAAACGTTACCTGGTTGCCATCTACTTCAATGGTGTATACCACCACCGGCGCAGGTTTGGCATCATCTTTTTTACAGGCAGTAGCTGCACAGAGCAACAATAATATAGAGCATAGTTGTTTTTGCATGTTCAGGGAGTTTTAAGGATTCTGGATACACAGTTTGTTCGTTTCTACTTCATCAATCGGGATGTAATAGATGATCTTGGTACTATTGGGCTGTATCACCATATTGGCATAACCAGCGGGATTTTTAGCCGGGTTGATATCCGATTGTTTCAGGCCGGGTAAATGATAGCCCCAGTAAGTTCTGTCCATCGGCCTTTTGTTGCGGTAAAGATCATAACTCCGATGCCCTTCAAATGCCAGTTCCAGCCTTCTTTCCTTTAATACAATGTCCAGTGCCGATTTACCGGCAGGCAACTGCTGATGATATAGCGCATTGCTTAATCCCCGGTTGCTGCGGATCATATCCACATCGTCCAGCGCTGCACCGGTATTGCCTGCTTTGGCATTGGCTTCTGCCCTGTTCAGGTACAACTCCGCCAAACGAAACATAATCGGTGAACTCAGCGTAGGCCGGCCATCCTGCCCGGAGAATTTGGAGATATAATAAATGTCGATCCCATTTTTCTGTTGCAATGCACCGTTATCGTCTGTCAAAGGGACAATATACTGCCAGCGCACATCTTCGGGATTAGCCGACATGGTATCTCTCAGCGAAGCGGAGGCAAACTCTTCTCCCCAACCGGAATTACCATCAGAAAAAATCATGGAAGCAATAGACCCAAATTTGCCGTAGTCATCCGACTCTTTGGAAAAGGCGACACAAAAAATAGTTTCGCTGCCGGTGATCGCGTTGGCAAACAAAGCAGGATAAGTAGCGGCGCTGGTCAGTGAAAAACGACCACCATCAATCACCTTATTGGCAAAATAAATAGTGCTGTCGTTTACGCCTTCATAGAGGTAAGCCCTGGAAAGCAAAGCCCATGCGGCTTCGCGGGAAGCATACTGCGCGCCTCGCGCCTGCGTCATTAAGTCGGCTCCTTTTCTCGCGTCTGCAATAATTTGTTTATATACTTCTGCTACCGAAGCCCGCGCCTTCTGTGCCGGATCACTGGTGGAAGTGCGTATGATCACACCAGCAGCAGCAGGATTTAAGGTATACGGCATGGCAAATAACTTCACCAGGTTAAAATGACTGAAGGCACGCATGAAGTAACATTCACCCAACAACTGCTGCGTAGATGCATCCGGGTTAGACAACTTCTCTACTGCCTCTATTACCGTATTCGCATCGTTGATGATCTTATAAGAGATATACCAGAAATAACGTGTATTCGTTTGCGTGGGGGAGTGATCCAGCGAAAAACTATAGAACAACGGATCTTCTGTTGTTTGTCCGCATACAATATCATCGCTGGCAAAATCCGACAACTGAAAATACTGGCGCAGGTACATGTTATTATCATCCGTGGTACCATTAAAAGGCACGTGATCTTTCAATAGGGAATACGCTCCGTTCACCGCATTTCTCAGGCCCTCCGGCGAGCTGGTAATGGTTTCTGTGGTCAGCGCATCGCTGGGATTTACGTCTTTCATACAGCCGGTTTGCCACAACAACAACGGCAGTAATATCAATATTATAATAGCTGATCTCATGACAGGCAGTTTAAAATCTGAAATTAATGTTGAACAGGTACTGACGATTATTCGGATACTTAAAATCCGATACGCCGGGCATCACCTGCGATCCGGGCGTAATCGTCGTTTGCGGATCCTGTCCTAAGAAATTAGTGAACGTATGCACATTGTCGGCCGTGAAACCTACGGTCACACCTTCCATCTTTAAGCGGCTCACCAATGCGTGCGGCAGTTCATAACTCAAACTAATGTTACGCAAAGCCAGGAAACTACCATCCTTCAAAAAGCGTGTAGACGTTTGCGTTGAATTCGCTGAATTCTGCGGACTGGGCTCTGTAGCATCATCTCCCGGCTTACTCCAGGTGCTGCTGCCTTTAGGTAAATTCACCTGGTTGTAATAAGGTTCGTTACCATCATTTTCTACAAAGCGCAGGTTGTTGCTATATACTTTATTGCCGGAAAGGAAATAGATATTCACTCCCAGCGAAAGGCCGTTATACGTAAAGGTATTAGTCATGCCCCCCTGGAACTTTGGCAATGCAGATCCTACTTCCTGGTAAGTGGCGCTGGCATAGTCGGAGGTAGATTTTCTGTTGCCATCCTTGTCCACAATTTCCCATAATGGTGCACCGGTTTGCTTATCTACTCCCAGCCATTTAGGCATATAAAATTCATACAGGTTACCACCGTTGCGGTAGATCTGTGAAATACTCCAGGTAGATTGTGTGTTGATGATATTTGCGGGGAATTGCCGCAGCTTATTTGTATTGAAATTGATATTAAAATCAGTATGCCACTGGAACTTACCGGCGCGCACATTCAGGGTGCTCAGCGCCAGTTCCACACCGTTATTCACCAGTTCTCCCACGTTTTCCCATCTGGTTTCAAAGCCCACAGACAGCGGTTGTGATACCTGCAGCAACAGGTTTTTGGTAACGTTGTTATACACGTCTACGCTCAGGTCTATACGCTTAAACAAGCTGATATCAATACCACCATTCCACTGGTATTTGCTTTCCCAGGTGAGGTCCGGACTGGGCAACTGCGAAGGCGTGGCAGCGGTTTGTGAATTATACTTGCTCGACAGTGAAAACAATGCCAGGTAACGGGATGACCCGATGTCCTGTGTACCGGTAACCCCATAGCTGGCCCGGAGTTTTACCATATTGAACACGTCATTGTCTTTCAAAAAATCTTCATTGCTCATCAACCACGCGGCAGATAATGCCGGGAAAGAAGCATAGCGGTTGCTGGAAGGAAAATTGGAAGAACCATCTACACGGAAAGATCCGGTGAGGAAATATTTATCCCGGAAGCTATAGTTGACCTGTGAGATAAACGATTGTATAATCGCTTCGCTGATATTACCAGCTACCTGTTGATTGCGGGAAACTACATTCAACACATTTAACCCTATCGGTAATCCTTTTCCGGAAGCCCCTAACAACTCCGCATTACTGCCTTCAAACGCCACACCAGCAAGGCCGCTGATACGATGATCGCCCATATGAAAATCTGCTTTCAACAGGTTGTTGGATACATAGCCATAATTGAGATTGCTCTGTTCATCCAGGAAACCATCACCATGATACTGTCCGGCTACCTCGGAAGAATACCAGGTTTTGCTTTTATTATAGCCGAGCGACAAGCGGTTGGTGCTGGCAAAGGTGAGCCAGCTGGTAATACCGATGTTCAATCCCATATCATAATTCACATCAAAATTTTTATAGGGATGCTCAGAGTTTTGAATGGTATGTATAGGATTCACTTTATCACGCGACCACCATTTAAAAGGAGAGTTACCATCTACATACAGGGCATTGCCGCTGCTGTCGTAGGGATTATCCCAGGGCATGTTCAGGAAAGCGTAATACATGTCGTTGTAGTCGTACGTTTTACCGAAAGCGCCGCTCAGGTTAATGTTGTTGGTGACACTGATATTTTTTGTAAAATGATAGGTAGAATTGGCTCTCAGGTTTACCCGTTTATAATTGGTATTCATGAAAG
>NZ_DATCVJ010001025.1:0-10341 GCF_036566945.1 Chitinophaga sp.
GCTGGGAAATTTAAACAACTCCGGGAACTGGATTCTCTGAAAGCCTACGCAGATGGGTTGAGAAGCAAGGTATCTACGCTGCGCAATTCTTTTGACGAAGCCGCTTATATTCAACGGTTGATTGAAGCACGGGAACAGGCATTACGCTTTAAAATGGACTCATTGGCGGGGCGGAACAGGCCGGGTAGCAGGGGAGATTCGCTGTACCAGGAACTGATTGCAGAAAAAGCACATTATAGTAAAGTAACAGATTCACTGCAGCAAATACTAAATGTAGCGGATAAACGCTACCATCAACTCGAACTCAAAACAAACCGGCAGAAAGCCACTTTGCTGGATGCTTTACAACATAGCCGTAATAACCGGGAGTTGTCTGAGGCACTGGAAAGCCTGAATCTGCCGGATACGATACTGCCCAAAGGATTCCGTACGCTGTTGGCTATACGAAGTTTTGGTATTGGCAGAACCATTGCAGACTATTCAGAACTTACTGCCAGAAATATCAGTATTTCAGGCATACAGATGGAATACAATCCTTCTTATTATCTCGCGGTGGCCACGGGCGTAGTAGATTATCAGTTCCGGAATTTTATTGTGAAGGAGCAGCGCGCGCCTCAGTATCTTACCCTGATTCGTGGTGGTATTGGTATGAAAGAAGATAACCACGTTTTCCTGACCTATTATACGGGGAAAAAACAATTGTATGGTAATAATGCTGTCACAACAGATAGCAGTCAACCAGTAGATAATCGTTTAATGGGTATGGCATTGGAGGCCCAATGGAAGCTGGGGCCCAATACCTTTCTCGTAGGGGAGGTGGCACGGTCATCTATGCCATATAACGCCCGCAAATCGCAGGGAAGCAGCAACTTTGGGAGCATGCTGGATTTCTCCGGTCATACTAATGAAGCTTACACCGCCTCTTTTAGTACGTTGATAAATTATTCCGGTACACATGTAACGGGGATGTATAAATGGATGGGCAGCGATTTTCAATCGTTTAGTCTTTATACCACGGGCTCGCGGCAAATTGCCTGGAACATACAGGCAGAGCAACCTTTTTTCCATCAGCGTTTGATGCTGGCGGCGGCGATCCGGAAAAATGATTATGCCACTTTTTACATGCCCTCCAATTACCAAAGCAATACTGTTTTCAAAAGTGTGCAGCTCACCATGCGGATCCCGCGTTGGCCGGTGGTTAGCATCGGCTATCAACCCACTTCCCAGTTGATAAAACTGGATGAGCAGCATTTTTCGGAACAATTGTTTTACATGCTAACGGGAACGGTCACACATACTTATAAGTACCGGGATATTATGATGAATAGTATGGTCACTTATTCCCGTTTTTATAACCGGCAAACAGATACGTCCTTCATCTATTTCAACAGTCGTAACATCGTAGCCGCCCATACTGTATTTCTGAGAAAGTTTACTCTGGCTGGTCAGGCAGCAGCAGCGGTTACGGAAGAATATGGACTGTATAGTCTGGCCGGTGATGCCAGCTGGAAGGCGTTGAATTGGCTGGAGATAGGAGGTACCCTGAAATACAACCGCCAAACCGTATATGCTATTCAGCAATGGGGTTACGGCGCAAATGCAAGAATGAATATTCCCCGGTTTGGAGAAGTAGCATTGAGGGCAGAGAAAAGTTATCTGCCTGGTGGAGGAAAGCAACTGATATCTAACAATACAGGAAGATTAACTTATACAAGGATATTTTAAGTATGACCCGAAAAAAAGCCCTAGCAAGCGGCACATTATTGTTGCTGTTGCTATCTATGAAATTGAATGCCCAGGTAGCGATGTCTGCCCAGGTTCCCCCTGCCGGTATATTACAGCAATCACAGTTGTGGAATATGGTAGTAACCAATGCTGCTTCCACACCTTTAACGGCCACGATTATGCTTCGTTTAATGGACGCCGTTACAGGGCAGCCCGTGTTAACGGGAACGTCCCGCGCAATACAGCTATCGGTGGGCGCAAAACAACTGCAGCTGAAAGATGTAGGACCTGTGTCTTATGAATATCTTTCTCCAGTGGCTGACCGGCGGGAGAATGCATTGCTGCCACCCGGTAAGTATAAAGTTTGCTACAGCATAGTGGTGACAGGAGATAAATCCATGCGCCCGCAAACGGAAGACTGTCTCAGTTTTGTTGTGGAGCCGGTAGCACCGCCACAGCTGAATACACCTGTCAATGCCGCATTGCTGGATGCTTCACAGCCCCAGTTTACCTGGATTCCTCCTGCGCCGGTGAATTTGTTTTCTGATCTGAATTACGACCTGACATTGGTAGCACTATATGAAAATCAGTCACCGCTGGAAGGAGTGCAGGTGAATATGCCGGTGTACCGGGTATCTTCCCTGCGGCAACCTTTTATGACTTATCCCGCGGGATCTCCGGCATTGGATACCGGTATTACCTATGCCTGGATGGTGACGGCCAACAATGGCCGGCAATACGCTGCACAAACGGATGTGTGGACGTTTCGTGTAAAAAGGCCCGCCAACAGTATTGTTGATGACCTGACTTCCTTTGTAGAGTTGAGACGGAATGCCAGCCAGGTGATCAATTGCGGCAAATCTGTGAAATGCAGCTACGTGAATGATGCCGGAGATGAGAAAGCAACCTACGAAATTGTATCTCTCGAAGATAAAAACCGCGTGATCCGGCATGGGAACATAAACCTGCAGCCGGGTACCAACATGATTGTATTGCCGCTGGATACCGGTAGCCGGCTATCGGCCGGGAAGTTATACGTATTCAGATTGTTCAACAGCCGTTCGGAAACCTGGGAAATGAAATTCATTTACAGTAGTAATTAATAAACGATCCCTGATCTCATCCCTTATCTAAAATAGAATTACATGATACTGGCCTATGTCGCGAGAGGAAAAAAATGGATTGCGGGTACGATGCTCGCAGTGATTTATCTTGAGATGATCATTCCTACCCACCTTCAGGCTGCCGTTCCGATGGTAGGAAGACTGGAGAAAATGGCTGCCCCGATACCTGCTCCTATAAACGTATGGCGTAACGTTAACAATAGTACTGTTGCTATTGTTCCGCCCAAAAAAGCAACGAAGCCGATAACGAATGTTAAGACAGCCGGCAATAAATTGGCCGGCGATATCGGAGGACCCACACAACCGGAAACGCAGTCGTTTCATTCGGCTGACAACGGGAATATGGTAGACCTGTTCAGCGGCGATTTTTCCTATAATATTCCCTTGCTGGATGTAGGAGGTTATCCCGTTACGATTGGGTATAACAGCGGTATCTCTATGGATCAGGAAGCCAGCTGGGTAGGCCTGGGCTGGAATATAAATCCCGGAAGTATTACCCGTAATCTTCGCGGTATCCCTGATGATTTTAACGGAAAAGATTCTATCTCCAAGGAACTCACCATAAAGCAGAACCAAACAGTGGGCGTCACCGCAGGTATAGATCTGGAAATAACCGGAGCGCCGTTAACCTTAGGGTTTAGTCTGGGTGTATTCAAAAACAGCTATAGAGGATGGGGGCTGGAATCGGGTGTAAATGCCAATCTTAGCCTGGGAGATAAAACAAAAGGCGCTTTAACAACAGGACTGTCTCTCAGTAATAATTCCCAGGAAGGGATCTCTATTTCTCCTTCGCTGGGTGTAGAGTTTCCCAGTAAAGAAGCCATGGAAAAAGGAGGATACACTGGGAGTGTTTCTGTAGGAACTTCGTATAATTCAAGGTCTGGCTTATCTGCACTGCAGCTGTCCGGAGGTGTACGCGCGTTTAGTGCCGCCGATGTAATTATGAATGAATGTGGAGAGGTGGGAGGTTATAACCAAAAAGGTTTAGGTAGCGGTACCAGGATCAGTTCACATATTTCGTTTGCCTATCCGGGTTATACACCTACTATTAATATACCCTATACAAATTCCATGTATACCGTAACATTGAAGCTGGGATCGGAAGTGACCGTAGTACATCCTGCGTTGTACGTTAGCGGTTATGTTTCCACACAACGAATTGCAGGAGCAGATACGCACCTTAGTCTTCCTGCCTACGGCTATCTGAATTATGAGTCGGCCAACGGTAATCGCAATGCATTACTGGATTTTAACCGGGAGAAAGATATTCCTTACCGTGAAAAACCGGCTGTTCCCAATATTGCTATTCCTTCGTATACCTATGATGTATTCTCTATGTCTGGTGAAGGCATTGGTGGCAGTTTCCGGGCTTACCGGAACGACATCGGCTTTGTACATGATCATGAAATGACTACCCGTGATCAATCCGGCAGCTTTAGTGCGGATGTTGGTGCCGGGTTTATTGTGCATGGAGGGGTAGATGTTAATTATACCAGGTCATTTACCAAAACTGCGCTCTGGGAAACTGACAACCCACTCAGATCAGTGACCGGATTCCGGAAAACAGCCAAAGATTTTGAGGCAGCTTATTTCAGGAGTCCCGGAGAGAAAACGGTAAATGCTACTACTTTTTATGATGCCATGGGTGGAGATAATGTAGTGACACCCCGGCTGTATCAGCTGCTGAATTTACCTATTATTCAAACAACGAATAAAATTACGCCTTTTAAAAATGGTACTGCACAGCCGGATATTACCCTCACCAACGCTAATACAGTAAAACCGGCGCGTGAGAAACGCACACAGTCGATTACCTATTTGACAGCCAAAGAGGCGAGTGAAGCAGGCTTATCTAAATATATTGAAAACTACACCGAAAACAGATTTACGGTGGGTCGCAGCAAAGCCGACTTTGTAGATGAATTTTATGGTAATGGAGATGGATTGTTGGGTCGTTATTACGACAAAGAATGGTTTGGCGATTGGTTGGGCAACAGGAATGAATCTCAGGTAGATTTTGAAAACAGAGATGCTTTTCATGTGCCTACCGGAAAGAAAGAACATTTTGCCCTGGAGTTGATAGGACGGTTGAAAGTACCGGTATCCGGTATTTACCAGTTTAAGCTGGAATCAGATGATGGAAGCAGATTAAAGCTGAGAGATGAGTGGAAGATAGGTAATATGCAGAACCATTCCCTGGAAGCCACCTATGGAAAAATTAGCCTGGAAGGAGGGCAACTATATGACGTAGAGGTCGACTATGTACAGGCTTCGAGAGATGGCGTTGTAAAGTTGAGTTGGCAGTCTGATGCCTTAGGACCTAACAGCGGTTATCAGATCATTCCATCGAGTAAGTTTTTTACCAGGAAGGATGTAGACGCCTTTCCTGTAAACGGTGGCGCTTTTATGCGAGAGAAAAGAATGAATTCTTTCCGCAAGGCAGACCACATTTCCGAAATAGATGTATTAAATGGCGATGGGCGCAGGTACGTATATGGTATCCCGGTATATAATCTCCAGCAAAAAGAAACTACTTTTTCTGTGGAAAAAAAGGATGCCGTGCCTGCCGATGGCCTGGTAGGTTATACTCCGGGCGTAGATGATGGATTGGGGAATACAAAGGGCAACGACCATTATTATACTGGTGAGTTCATGCCGCCATATGCACACTCTTATCTTTTAACAGGTATCCTCTCGCCCGACTATGTGGATATTACCGGAGATGGTATTTCTGATGATGATGCTGGTAATGCTATTCGTTTTAATTACACCCGCACTGCAGGCATTAAAAATCCTTTTTTATGGCGTGCACCTTATAACAAGATGGCTACTTATAATGAAGGCATGAAAACAGATAACCGCGATGATAAAGGTAGCTATGTGAGTGGAGGAAAAGAGCTGTGGTTCCTGAATTCTATTGAGTCAAAAAGTATGGTGGCCTTTTTTACCCTGGGTAAGCGATCCGACCTTTTACAAATTGATTCGCTCGGCAGAAAAACAGATGGAGGAGGCCGGCGCCTGGAAAAGATTGATTTATATACCAAAGCAGATTATCTGAAAAATGGTACAAATGCCAAACCGGTAAAAACGGTGCATTTCAGATATGACTCCACCCTTTGTCCTGGTGTGAACAACGATGGAACTAATGGTAACGTCAGTGGTAAACTGACCCTGAGAGAAATCTGGTTTACCTACAATGGCAATGAAAAAGGTAAGAAGAATTCCTACCGGTTTAATTATAATAAGCTAAATCCTTCCTACTCGGCCAGTAAATATGATCGCTGGGGAAATTATAAAGATCCGCTGCAAAACCCTGGTTCCGGTAGTGGTAACCTCATCAGTAACTCGGACTATCCTTATGCGTTGCAGGATAGTACACAGGCTGCGGCCAATGCCGCCGCCTGGACATTGGATTCTATCGAAATGCCTTCCGGTGGCCGCCTGAAGATAGATTATGAAAGTGACGACTATGCCTATGTGCAGAACAAACGTGCCATGCAAATGTGTAAGGTGGCAGGTTTCAGTCCGGGAATACCGAATACTACTGCGGATATTAGCAACCAGCTATATGATCATTCTGCCAACCGCGATTATCTGTATGTATCTATCAACGTTCCCTATGCAGTAAAATCAAAGGCGGATGTATATGCAAGGTATCTCGAAGGTGTGAGTAAGATCTACTTCCGGTTGTTTGTAGGTATGCCGGGAGACAAGTTTGGTACGGGGTCGGAATTTGTGTCTTGCTATGCCGGGATTGATACGGCCGGTGGGTATGGATTTTATAATGGTGGAAAAACAATCTGGGTAAGACTAACCGGTATTGACAGACAAGGCGATGAGGGTGGAAATATAAGTCCGCTGGTAAAAGCCGCGATGCAGTTCCTGAAACTGAACCTGCCTTCCAAAGCTTACCCGGGATCAGATGAAGGAAGTGACATAGGTGTGCGGGAGGCAGTAGAGATTTTATATACCCAGGTAGATAATATCAAAAGCGCCTTTAAAAATTTTGAAAATAATGCCCGTCCAAAACGATGGGCACAGTCCATTGATACTTCCCGTTCTTATGCACGGTTAACCAACCCCTATTTAAAGAAATATGGTGGAGGCTTACGCGTGAAGCGGGTAGTAAGTTATGATTACTGGAATAAAATGACTGGTCAGCGTGGCGCCGCATACGGTAAAGAATATGATTACACGACCACTAAAATAGTCAATAGCGATACACTTAAGATCAGCAGTGGCGTGGCTGCTTATGAGCCGGTGATGGGAGGGGAAGAAAACCCCTGGCATATGCCCATAGAATACCAGGAACGGGTAAGCGTACTGGCACCCATAAATTTAGGATATGTGGAAGAGCCTTTGGGTGAATCTTTCTTTCCTTCGCCTTCGGTGGGTTATAGTAAAGTAAGGGTACGCACCATTAACGCAAAAAAGAACCGGTCAGCAAATGGATATGATGAAACCTGTTTTTATACATCTAAAGACTTCCCAACTATCACCGAACGGACAACCATTAACGACGCCACCAAGAAGCGATATAAGAATCCGCTAATGGATCTGTTGCGTGTAAACTCCATGCATTTCCTGGCGGTATCTCAAGGGTTTAAAATTGAAATCAATGATATGAATGGGAAGCTGCGTTCGCAGGCTTCTTACTCAGAAACAGATCCGGATCATTGGATCTCTTATACAGAAAACTTTTATCGGGTAGACAACCAGGCATCGGCCGAAAAGCACCTGGACAATAAGGTGCTGACCATCTCTCCCAAAGGAGTGATCACGAACAGTGAGATAGGAAAAGATATGGAGCTGATGCTGGATATGCGGGAACAGCGATCACTTACCAATGGTGTGAATCTGAGTGTAAATGCGGATTTCTTTACAGCAGGTATCTGGCCTATCCTGATTCCGTCGCTGATCCCATTGCCACAGCGGGAAGAGAACGTATTCCGTTCCGTAGCCGCCACCAAAGTGATTAACCGCCACGGTATTATTGACAGCGTAATGGCTGTGGAAAAGGGCAGTAAAGTAGTGACGCATAATTTGTTGTATGACGCGGAGTCAGGAGAGCCGGTGTTGACCTCTGTACAAAATGAGTACAATGACCGCGTGTATAACTATACTTATCCTGCAGCCTGGATCTATGAAGGGATGGCTGGTGCCTATAAAAATGTAGGCGTAGTGCTGGAGCACATCGGGATCAAAGAAGGTCGTATTGTAAGTGGATTCACCGGAAATGTGAATGACTATTTCTTTAGTGGTGATGAAATACTGGCATATGCCAAACGTAAAGTAGCAGGTACTGAATGCGAACCTGAAATAGCATATTGGCCAGTCTCCTTTAAAGTATGGGCCGTAGATGCCAACTTGCTGAAAGGTGGTACCCCCGATATTTATTTTATTAACCAGGATGGTTCTGCCCTTACCGGCGCTGATGTAACCATGAAAATTATCCGCTCCGGCAGAAGGAATATTGCAGCTCCGGCCGGCAGCATTACCATGCTTAAAAATCCGCTGGTAGGCAATCAGCTGGTATTGAATGATGCCTCCGGTGTAATTAATGCCGCTGTTACAGAGTTTAAAGAATTCTGGAAAGTACCTGATAGAAAGTTTGCGGGTATTATTATTGACACCTTCCGTAATGCTGCTTTGACGGATACTTTCACCGTTACCTGCGGTACCAATACACAAAGAATCCCTGTTACGGTGGCCGCCAATAGATTCAGTTCTGTAGTAAGTCAGCAAATGGCAGATGAAATAGCCAAAGCTTATATGGAGTATAGCGGGCCCGCTCTTGCGAAACAACAAATCCAATGTAATTTTTACTATAGCAAAGCAGATACGGCTTATTTCACGAAGAGTTGTACCAGCCCTGCTACAGGAGATCAGGTAAAATACATACTTAGAGCGGGCGCGGATTCCTCATTGGTGAGCCAGGCCGCTGCGGATGCATTGGCACAGGCAAGACTACAAACCGAGGGGCAAGCCTATGCCAATAGTAAGGGTGGCTGTTATTATACTAATGAAGAACAAAGCGCCTCATTTACAAGAGACAACTGTCCGGTAGGAACAACAGGTTCAGTAGTCATATATACATTGCCGGTAGGCACCGATACTTCTTATGCCAGTGTTGCTGCGGCAAACAATAAAACACTCATAAAGTTAAATGCCGGAGGGCCTCAGTATGCAAGGGATCACGGAGCGTGTTCTTTTTATGCAAAGCTGACGATAACTAATCAGCATCAGACTGCAACAGGGGTTCCAAATGACTATGAGAGTACTATTAATGAGGGAGATGTTGTTGTTAGCTTTTATGAAGATGAAGCTTGTACCATCCCCCGGTCAGTAAATAATCTGACGTTTAGCATAAACAAGAGGGAAAAATTTGATCAAACAGGTGCACATACCGGTCACAGTATTCAGGATACTCCGGAGGTAGTCACCGCTAATGGCCCCTCGTGGACCTCGACTGGGAGAACTATTTGGACGCACGTTGAAGAGTATTTAACACCTGGACTAAAGAATACGCTTGTGACTACAGATATAGTTAACACTTATACGATCCTTCCCAACAGTGCATTTGTCATAAAATAACATTAACTGATCATTTCAATGAAACCGTTTATCATCATAATATATTGCACCCTATCGCTGTTCTTAGCTTCGGCTAAGACAGCCATGGCGGCACCTTATGCCTTACGACCCGATACCAGCGGTACCTGTTACAGTGCCGTGCAGGATACAGGTGTAAATCCCTATAGTCTGGGGATAGCAGGCAACTGGCGTCCTTATCGCTCCTTTACGTATTACGGCGCAAGGAAAGAATCCGACGCCTCGGTAACGACAACGGATATACGTAAAAATGGTACCTTCGCCACCTTTGTCCCATTCTGGAACCGGCAATCGTCCGATAGTATTTTAAAGCCGGTATATGATACAACGATTTGGGTATGGAATGCGCAGTCTACGTTATTCAACATCAAAGGATTTGAGTTGGAGAATAAAGATCCCTTAGGACGGTATAACGCAGGTTTGTACGGCTACGACAACACGTTACCGGTAGCGGTTATACAAAATGCGCATTACCGCGAATCCCTGTTTGAAGGATTTGAGGATTATGATTTTGGAGGCAATAAAGATACCACCTGTGCCGTGACAAGAAACTTCGACTATACGCCTTATAAATCCAGTATCGATAGCAATGTGGCCCACTCAGGGACGCACTCCATCCTGGTGAAGTCAGCTGTAGGGGCAGGTAGTATTGTGGTTAATACAGATACCGATGATTTCGATTTTACTATCAACACAAGTACGACCAGTTGCTATCCGGGCGCCATTTTGCTCAAGGGAATCCGGGCAGATGGCAAAGTGATTTTACCTTCTTTTTCGCCGTTTGCCGGCAAGAAAATGCTGGTAAGTGTTTGGGTAAAAGAGGTGCTGGATTGTAACTGTAGCAGCTATACGAAAAGTAATATCTCTATTAAAACCGGTA
>NZ_DATCVJ010001026.1:0-6125 GCF_036566945.1 Chitinophaga sp.
TGCTGCGGATATTTGTTTCCCGGAAATAAAATTCTCCATTCTTCCAGCCCTGTGTTTCTTCCAGGTCTGCTGTATTTACCTCCACTTTTCCGGAAGATGGGTGAAGGACTGCCTGCTCTCCGGGATGTAATAAAGTTTGTGCATTTATTTTTACCGCCCCTTGTACCAGCGTGGTTTTCACCACTTCTTCGTCTGCATAGGCCATCACATTAAATGTGGTACCCAGTACCTGTACCTGCATGCCTTTAACGGCCACGGTAAAAGGTTTGTTTTCATCTTTGGCAATGTCGAAGTAAGCTTCTCCCGTAACTTCCACTGTTCTGTTATCCGCAGGAAAAGCAGTAGGATAACGGATACTGGAAGCTGCATTCAGCCACACTTTAGATCCATCGGGCAAGGTGAGCTGATACTGACAACCATTAGGCGTTTGCATGGTATTAAAGAGAACACTGCTTTCTTTGCCGGGAGCGTTGTGGTAGGCCAGTTCTCCATTTGCCAGCTTCAGCACCTGGGTAGCGCCCTGTTGGGCAATGGCGCCCAAAGCAGCACTGTCCAGCGAAATCCGGGAGCCATCTCCTAAAATCAAGATCGGATGCGCAGCAGGAGCCTGCAATAATGTCTGGTGTACCAACAAAGATTCGGGATGTTGCTGACGGGCATGCCATTGCCAGCTGCCCGCGAGTAATAATAAAAAGATAGCCGCCGCGGCTGCATATTTAAACCAGGAACGGGAAATAAGTGGTAATTGCTCCCGATGAATCACCGGTGTAATGGCTTCATTTTGCCGTACTTTTTGCATGATCTCCCGCGCCATTTCTTCCGCGTTAAAATCGGCGTGTTCTGCAAACGCCGGATCAGTAAATGCCTCCTGCAACAGCTGCGACAACCGCGCTTTGTTTTCCGGCAGCATGGCCATAGACCTGAACAGCCGCAAATCCGCTGCTGGCAGCGATCCGCTCATATACTGATTAAATAATGCTTCAAAAGTTTTTTCAGACATACGTGGTGGCAGATTTAAACGACTTCAACCTCCTCTCTTGTAAGGACGGAAAATAAATCAGGGATAAGACAGTCAATTGGAAAAATAATTGGACAAGAAAAGTAACAGGATAAAAATACTTTCCGAATGGCGGCTGATATATTCCCGGATACTGCGCAGGGCCCTGACGATATAGGTCTGGGAACTCACCACCGAAATATTCAGTTGTTGGGAGATCTGCACATGACTCAGCCCATTAAAACGATGCAATACAAATACCTCTTTTACTTTTTCCGGCAGGTGTTCAATGGCCAGCAGCAGGATCTTCTCCAGCTCCTTGTATTCCATTCCGCTCTGTGCATCGCTGAAGGGGGCCTCTGCCAGATGATCCGTCAGCATATCGAGGTTATCGGTATGCAACACTTTTTTGCGCAGGTGCTCCATGATCAGGTTGCGGGCGCATACATATATAAAGGCGCCGGGGTTATCTACTTCCGGCAGCTTCTCCCGGCTGTTCCATAATTTCACGAAAATGTCCTGCGACAGGTCTTTGGCCTGTTCAGGTGAGCGTGTTAACCGAAGCGCAGTACCATAAATCTGTGGCCAGTATTGCTTCACGAGCGCCTGGAAGCTCCGCTCATCTCCTTTGGCAACGGAGAGCAATAGTTCCTGTTCATGCTGGTGGATCAAGGGTGGTATCTGTTAATCATATGGGTAGTGATGCATGAAAATAATACAACCGCAGCGAATTTGCAAAATGCATTTTCGGTTTTCTGCGGAAATAAATTTGCGTAACTCAAAAGTTACTTATAAATTTATGTAACTTTAAAGTTACTCATTCAGACAACCTTGAAAAAAGTATTTACTATGAACATAGGCATTATCGGTGCAGGCGCTATTGGCAGTTGCCTGGCGTCAAAACTTGTTAAACTGGGGCATACCGTTGCCCTGGCGAACTCCCGGGGACCCGCGTCTTTACAACAACTGGCAGCAGATATTGGCGCTACAGCCGCCACGGTAGAAGATGCGATCAAAAATAAGCAGGTGATCATTGTGACCATCCCTCAAAAAAGTATACCTGCTCTTCCTAAAAACGCTTTTAAACAACTGCCGAAAGATGTGGTCGTTATTGACACCGGCAATTATTACCCTAATCTGCGCGACGGCGTGATACCCGCACTTATCCAACATGGCATAGACAGCCTATGGGTGCAGGAACAATTAGGCGTTCCCGTTATTAAGGTATTTAATTCCATCAGTGCAGAAAGTCTGAACGATCTGGGCAAACCCAAAAGAGAGAAAGACCGCATCGCATTGGCCGTTTCCGGTGACAGCACCGCCGCTAAGGAAGTAGTGTTTACCCTGGTAGACGCATTAGGTTTCGACCCGGTAGATGTGGGGGATATACATCACTCCTGGCGGCAGCAACCCGGTTCGTCTATTTATTGCAGAGACATCCCAGCCGAAACATTAAAGAAAAGAGTGGCCGCCATGGGCGTTACCTGGACGGAGATGCACGACGTGATCATCGGAAAAAGAAATGCAGATGAAGTGATCATGGGGACCGATTATCCGGCTTACCTGAAAAGCCTGCAGGACTAAAATAAAAACAGGATGGCAGACGGTGAACGTTTGCCATCCTGAAAACAGCGCTAATTAATTTTATGTACGCTGAGGTTATCGTAATAGATATATCCTACGGTAGAAGACTCCCAGTAAGACTGGCTACCACCGCGGAACGTATGGAAGGTAACGCCTCTGATCAATCGTTTACTGTCGTTGGTGGTCCAGCGGATATCGCGGTCGAGTAATACGGTATTGTTGATCACGATTTGTACGTGCCCGTCCGTATTACTGCCGGTATTGCTTTTAATATACAGATGCACATGATAGGTAGTGCCTTTTTGGATACTGCCGGTAGCGGGGTAAGAAAGACCGAAGTCATCACCATACTGTCCAGGCTGATCTTTATAGTACAGATAAGGCTGAAAATAAACCCTGCCTGCATCGTTCTGATACCACATGAGCCGCAGGGTACCGCCGTTGCCATCCCAGGCCGGATCACCGCCTGTATTACCATCTCCGATAGAAAAACCAAAGCCCACTTTACCCCCCCGGCTCCAGTCGAACTGACTATGAAAACGGATATCATAATCCATTTCATAAGCGGCGCCGTCGGACACATCGATGTTGGCCACTACCCCACCAGCGCCGGAAAGTGCGTTGGGGTCTAATTGAATGCGCAGGTTGCCATTGGAATTGTAGGCGCGGGATTCGTTCCAGCCGGTAACATTCCCGAAATCGGCGTTGGCGTTTGCGGTGGTGTAAGTAGTACCGCTCGTGTAATTGTCCCAGTTCACCGACCAGGTGCTGTTGATGGCATTAATGCCCACCAATGCGTTGGGACTCGCGGCCGCCGGGTTACTGGCGGGTTGCAGGTCTTTACGGCAGGAAACAATGCTGCCGCTGAATAATAACAGCCATGCTGCTACTGCATAGCGTGAGAAACAAGTGGAATTCATACTGATGGAATTGTGGGTGAAAAAATAGATTACAGTACAATGATCTTTTTCGTTAATCGCTTATTATCGTGCAGCACTTCGAGAATATAAGCCCCTGCAGGAATATTGCTGGTATTGACTCTAAAGCTGCGGGCGTTGGGTTGTTGTGTCATCACCGGCTGCAAATTGGTCCCGGTCATCGTTGCCTTTACGGGGGCCTTACTATTATAGTCGCGGAGTGTAACCGTAAACGTAGTGCCGGCATTGATCGGGTTAGGATATACCTGTATTGCCGTGGTGGCTTCTTCTGCCAAAATATTTTTTGAAACAGCGGCGGTCATAGCCGTGGGGGCAGCCAGTGCAGCCAGACTTACGATACCGAAGTTGAAGGATTCCCAGGTACCTACAGTAGTTCTCCAGGAGCTCATCGCCTGTACACCGTTTTCTGAACAGATGTAACCATCGTTATTACATTGCAGGGAAATGGTACCGTTGCTGTTACTGATCCAGGTAAACTTCTCCCAGTCCTGTATACTGGCACGGTTACACGTAATGGCCTGTGTACCATTTTCGGAAGATACATACTTGTTCTGGCTGCGTAATGCTATTTTGCCGCCACCCGCATCGACCACGGTAAACTGTTCCCAGCCCTGTGCGCTGGCCCGGTTGCAGTTCATGGCCATGGTGCCATTTTCACTGCTCACATACAAGTTATTATTCCCCCGCAGCCAAATGGTTTGTCCGATCGGTGCGTTGCTGCCGGGGTTGCCGGTTCTGGTCAACACTACTTCGTGGATAGCAGATAGTAAAGAATTAGCCCCGGTAGCGTCCTGCGATAATTCCCAGATCATGATACCGCTGCCCTGATCAAAAGCGAGATTTGTTTTTTGCTTGATGGTGGTGATACCGTTATAGCCTACGTTGTCGAATACATCGGCATAGGGATTGGCACCGCGGGCAATCAGCTGGGCATAGGACTCCCAGGTAGGACGACCGTAAAAAGGTACACCCAATACTGTTTTTGAAGCCGGCAGTCCGCGGCCACGCCAGTAGCTCACAGATTGTGATGCGTAATTGTAAGTGGAGTGATCGAAGTTGTTGTAGTCATACGCCATGAGGTTGTAAAAATCTACCAGGGCGAAGGCGCTGTTTAAGATACTCGCGCCGCCGGTGCCCACAATAGCGCCGGTGAGCAACTTGCCCCGGTTATGCATCTCGGTGCTGAGCTGCGTCATCAGGGTCACGTAATTGTTGGCCGAAGCACCGGCATCGGGATACTCCCAGTCAATGTCTACTCCATCCAGTCCGTACTGGTTGACGAAGTTGATCATGTTCGTCACAAAATTATTCCGGTAGGTACTATTGGCGGCCAGTCCTTCAAAGCCGCTGTCATTGCCATCGTTCCAGCCGCCTACGGAGATCAGCACTTTTACATTATTGGCATGTGCGGTGCTGACAAGACTCTGCAACTTGGTGGGGTTGTCGATGGCCTGCAAGCCGCCGGTGCTGGTAGGCAACAGGAAGGCATAGTTAATATGCGTTAACTTGCTATACTGCACCTGGCTTACATTGCCGGCCCAGGAGGGCATATAGCCAATTACACGAAAAGGAGTCTGGGCAATCGTGGTGCAAGCGCACACGATCAGGAAGGCTAACCATGGTAGCGTTTTCATACGGGGTGGGTTTGGTTGAAAAATTTACAGTACGTCCAAATGTAAACGTTTGCATAAAAAAACGTTCCTAAGGCACTACGTCATTACTACGACATGATAAACTTTTCTTCCAAACCCTTGGGGAATTACGAATTACGAATTACGAATTACGAATTACGAATTACGAATTACGAATTACGAATTTGTGGGGAGAAAGTAAACGCGGAGATCTCCCCACAAATCCGTAATTCGTAATTCGTAATTCGTAATTCTTACCTCCTATTCATCCGCTCCTGAAAATTTTCGAGGAACTGTGCTACATGAAATCCATCCATTAATGCATGATGTACATGCACCGATACCGGCATGTACTTATGGTCCCCTTCCTCTCTCATCTTCCCAAAAGATATTTTCGGGCAGCTATCTTTAAAAGAAAAACTGCGTGCGTGGGAAATTGCCGTAAAGTTGATCCAGGGCAGGGAAGAATAATGGATCACATTTTCTCCCGATATAGCAGGTACCAGTCCGCTGCTATTTCTGACCCGTTCTGTTTCTATCTTGCTATGTACCTCAAACTCGCTGAAATCATTATAATAATCCATGTAAGCGAAACCAAAAGTACCATCGGGCCGGTCAATGGTAGGCGATGCATGCACCTGGTCGTACATCCATACCTCCCCATCTGTAATCCGGTAGCGGAAAGGGACCACCTCATTAGCGGCGGCCAGCGATTTGTGCAGATACAGTAAAAAGAAGGAACTGCCCGTTGCCCGGGCTTGTTCGTAGGTAGCCGTGCAGTCGATGTCTACACAAACCCCAAAAAATGGTTCTTCAAAACGGCTAAAGAAATGAAAATGATCTTTTCTTGGCCAGGTATTCAGGTCTAATAATTGTTTCATGCGATTAATTCCGGCAGCAGCTCTGACACGGTAGTAAATTGATAAAAACGGGGATCTTCTATGGTCGTATCTACATGTTCATGCACCCAGGTAG
>NZ_DATCVJ010001027.1:0-7028 GCF_036566945.1 Chitinophaga sp.
GGAATAGGTTTAATATAAAGCAATGCATCTGCTGCCACTTGCCTGATCACATGATCGCCTGCGATTGTTTGCGTATAACCGGGCAAACATTTCACCTGTGCGCTGTTAGCGGCATCACTATTGGCATTATCTTTTTTTAAATAACATCCGGTAATGATACCCGCCAGCAGTAAAAGCTGTAGCGGCAGTCCATACGGATTTGGCGTTATATCAGTATAGTACCGCTCACTTTTTCCATACCGTTGCAACAACCATTTAATGCCCGGTATCAGCGGGAGAATCACGTAGATCAGGAGGGATAAAATGCCCACGCCATCATGCGCCGCTGTATCAGGCGGTAATGCAAATTGTATCAGCAAAATGATGCGAAACAGGTTGGCAATAATATTTAAGGCAATAATACTTATCAAAACGGCACCTATAAAAATACCCGGCAGCATTTTCCGGAATCTGCGCTGATAAAAGGCGATGAGCATCACGCCACAGAGCAGGGAGGTGAGCATCATCTGTAAGCCCATACAGGCAATATCTACGGCAAATTCATTACTTCCCAGCTGAATCATATTGCCTTGTGTGGTAATAGCCGGATTAACGCCCGCCAGTATTTTACCGGCCATGCCGGTGAGCCATAACCTAAGGGGAAAACTAAATACATTGGCGGCATAATCCATTACCGGCGTCACCAAAATAGCGGTAATGAAAGTGAGCAGATGAATGCGTCCATAAAAATATTCTACTACAAAAAAAATGGCGGAGATTAACAGCGCATACCGGAACGTAAATACCGGCAGTTGCCACGACAGGCATAAAAAAGCCAACGCGATCCAGCCACAACGCATACTGCCCACACGTGTGGGATTTATCCGAAATACCATGGCCATGGCTACTACAGACAATATAAAGAAGGTACTTCTCCAGGCAAAATAGTTTTGCAGCTGTACGATAGCGATGCATATATAAACTGCCAGCAACCAGGTTGCCGGCAGTTTTGCCCCTCTACTTGTACACCTGGTATACCATAACATCAGCATATACTTTTCTTTTTGCGGAACAATATTTTCTCAAACCTTACATAGGTGAGTAGCAGCATAGAAATAATGAACAGTGCCCATTCATGCGGTTCCGGCACCGCGCCGTGCCCCTTCAATGCTGCATTCTTCAGGCTTTCCCCATCGTCTTTGATATTGTATTTATCGTAGTCGGCCTGTGTTTCCAACACAATCAGGCTGGATAATGGCGATACGACATGGGCTTGTTTTGCTACATCAATGAGGGTGCTATCGTTGCCGAGATCATTTGCGGTAACACGTTGCCCCAGTTGTTGCAGCACCTGGTTATAGGCAAAGAGTCGTGCCAGGTGATCCGGGCCGGGTGCCAGCGTGCTATCTGTACTACGTGCAATACGTATCCCTGCCTGGGCCATGATCAGCTGTGTGCTATCTTCTGCTGGTTTCAGAAAAGTATTTTTACTTATTTGAGACAACAACTGCGCGGTGGTTCCCTTTTCGTAGATCAGTGACCGTGACTCTTTCAGTGTGGCCAGGTACGGTGATAAGGTAGTCCCAATATCGTATAGCCGTATGGGTTGGCGGGCAAAGAGAGTGCGCAGGCTATCGCGGAAACTGGCCTCTTCCAGATCGCCCAGTTGAGGTGAAATATTTTGGGTAGCTGTAATAATGATCGCAGTGGCAGCATTAGTGATATGATGAAACGGGAACAGGGAAAAAAGGAGTTCCTGCAACTCATCAAAGAGTTGTTTTTTGTTACTATCTGTTACCGCCATCATTCCCTTTTGCGGATGAAATACCCAGACGGGCTTGCCTTTCAGCTGTGCGACTATTTGCTGATAGTCGCTGTACTTCCAGCTGCTGTTTACATCGAGATAATAATTTTCCGGTGCAAAAAATTCATAGGCCGGCGTATAAGGCAACAGCGTATATCGCTGCCCGTTAAAACTAAACGCCGCGTTGTCCACTGGTTCAGCCGGGAGTTTCAGTTCCCAGTCTGCGTCGTAATCGCCTTTCCGTGTGATAGTGTTGTGCTTACCCGGATGAAATCCGGCGGGAAACGACATTTCCTTAGGCCAGTTCTGCATATTTAGCTGCACTTCATATGCAGCATGATCGTGTGGAGGTCCTTCAAACCAGGTGGGCTGGTATACCAGTTTATCCTCTTTAACCAGCAGGGGTGCTGTGATGCCTATTTTAAACCGGCGGTCGCCCCGCGTCGGCACCGGGAATACGCGCACGACTACACGATTTCCTTCCTGCCAGTGTACGACAGAGGGGTCCCGGTATTGCACACCTACAATATCAGCATAAGCTGCCTGGGCTTTTTGTTTGGTCGTGAGTATGCCTTTTCTTTCCTCGCCGTCGATCCATAAGGATAACGAAGTGACTACGCCACCTTCCGGTAAATGGAAAGTATAAATCGCTTCGCCGTTCTGTGGCCAGCTCTTTTGACTTTCATTGGCTACCGTGATCGTGTTTTCCGTATAAGAGAGGTGGTAAGCCGGCCACAAATCGGCGCTGGTGTTTACTTTGGTGGTAGCGAGGTCTTCTCCGGTCCAGAGGCGGTCTTCCGAAAAATGTCGCTTGTCGTATATTACGTTGAGGATCTTTCGTCTGTCTTCTTCTGGTATAGAGGTAACCCCAAATAGAAAAGAGGAGGTAGTAAACAGTGGATCATGTTTGGCTTCAGTATCATATTCCCGCTTCGGTACATCCATGAAGCCAAAATTGCTGAAATCCGGCGCCATGTAAACGAGGTTCGTTTTTAAAATCATTTCCGTCAAACCTCCGGATGGCAGCCGTTGTGCAACCTTTACCCAGGCAGGTAATTCGTGTGCATCCTCCCCATCCTTATAATAAACGTTCCGCATGGCGTTTAAATTCACAGCATATAATGCGCCGTAAGTAACAATAATCATTGCCGATAATCCCAATGTGGCCAGATAAATAACACGGTATCGGTATACTGGCCATACCAGTTTCCGGACCATTCGGAACTTAAACCAAAGTACAAATGCCGGGGAAAAAGTAACGATACTAATACCGAGAAGAATGAGTCCTACGAGGCTAATAACATACATCATCAGCAGGTAGCAGGCGAGGTATACCGGCACCAGCAAAGTAAAACCCAGCACCGCACATTGCAGGCATCTGCCCCATTCCGGCCATTGCTCAAAAAAACAAAATGCCAGGATGTTAGCACACATCATGACGAGGATAATGGCAAACCAGGTGGTGGTGGATTGGAATACGGACATCGTATTATTCACGGTGTAGGCATCTGTCAATAACAGGATGACAAATAGGGCCGTTACCTTTCGCCGGTGGGGATTGGGTTTAAGATGTCCTCCTGCCCATAGCCCGAAAAAATAGACTAATAAGAGAAAATGATTCATCAAAAAGCAAACGGCTTTTATATTTTCGTTTTGCGCTACGCAGGAGCATACAAATATCGATAGTGCAAGGCATAGACATACCAGGCCGATGATGACTGACACCGGCTGGCGTTTGGAAATTCCAACTTCCATAAATAGGTTTTGAATACGGACGTAAAACTATACAATAAAAAGCACTTTGCAATACAAAGTATAAATATATTTTTAGTCTTTAGGAGAAATGGGGAGATGAGTGTTGATAATCAGGGATCATCTCTCCATTTCTTTTAATAGTCAGCCTGACGAATAATTATCATGATGGGTATTGGCCGCCCGGAGGCGGCTGGCGTGGGAGATAGCGAAACTGTTGGCAAGTGTTTACTTACAATCAGGATGTTGCCGGATGCAATACATAGCGAAACAGCTTGTATCGCACTACCTGCCGGGCGGCTACCTATTGTGCCCCCTCAAAGAGCCGGCAGGGTGATTGCCAGCAGTTGGGAGGAGCTTAGTATGTCAAGTAATTATCACCGTGATAATCCCAGCGACGCCCTGATTTCCTGCTGCAATTTATCCGGCGCCGGCGACAGATGTATCCCGGCTTTATCCATGGTCAAACCCGCATAACGGAGATATGTAGCATAATCGATGGGCGCTACCGTTTCCGCATATACGAAAAAGTCGGCCAATGGCACTCCGGCGATGGCTTCGCAGGTTTGGCGGAATTCCGCGTTGGTGAATCCGCGTTGTTTTTCCTGATAATAGTGCCGGTACAAAGCCCGCATTACATCGTCCAGTGATTGTTTATTGGCGGTGGCGTGGCGAATGCGCAGATCCAGCAGGAAACCCAGCACGGGGCCTTTATCATAGTAAGAAATTGTTTTGGCTGGGTCGCCACCAAAGGGGCCGTCGTCCCAGGTTTCGTAGCTGGCAGCGGCAACAGATTGCACCTGGTTGCCGGGGCGGTTTTCATAGGATTGTATATGCTGGTGTAGTGCGTTTAACATGTCGGTGCCGGACATGAGTCCTGCCCGCTGCAGCAATAAGTATTCATAATATACGGTGAAGCCTTCAGACACCCATAAGAGGCGTGTACGCTCCGGCGCTTCATAGTTAAAAGGGCCTAACTCCACCGGGCGGATACGTTTTACGTTGTAATGATGAAAGTACTCATGCGCCAGGAAGCTGTAGGTACGTAAGCGGGCGGCTTTATCCTTCAGCTCATCGCCAGTGAAAGATACGGCGGCAGAGTTGAGATGTTCTATCCCTCCCCTACCCGGTCCTATGCCGAGGAAGGTGTAATGATTGTAAGGAATATCGCCTATCACCGCTGCGCCGGCGGTGACGATCTTTTTCAGATCATCCATCAGCTGTTGCCTGTTGAAATCGCCTGCCTGAAAAGCGGAAAAATAGTGTGGGATGCCATTGACGTCAAACGAAGGGAAAGATTCCAGTGGACCCAATAGTAGCGGACTATCATAAAGCTGATCATAATTATTGGCCATAAATATATTGGTACGGAGTGTATCCATGCCCGTAGCTACCTGCCAGCCGGGATATGGCTGCAGCTCCAGGACCACGGGCAGCGCCATTTTACCGGCAGGATGCAGGAACATGCCCGCCGGCGTAATATATCCGTGACCGTTATCCAGGTACGTAGCCGCCACGAAATTGCGATTGGCTTTTACCTGGTACGTCACCCGCAACTCCGCAGCTGTTGCATGTTGTATAACCCAGGTGTTGGCATTGGCGGCCTGCCATGGCAGCGTATCCCCCGCCGCGTTGCATACTTTAAAGTTCGTTAGCTGTGCAGCGTAGTTCATTTGTTGATAGTAGCCGGGCGTCCATACCGGCAATTGCAAGGTAGTAGCAGCAGTGTAATTCGTACCATTAACAGCAGGAGTCTCCGTACTATCCGCCCGGTATTTCATCTCCACCAGGTATATACTATCTCCCGGTACGGGCATACTAACGTTAAAGGTTATACGTGATGACTTCAGCCGGATAATATTCACCGACAATGCGGGCACTGTCCAGTCGAACTGTGGTCCTGCATTCGTAATGGTAGTTGTGTGTGGCACCCAGGCAGCGGGCTGCGCAAATGAATTTTCGGCTTCGGGTGAGTCGGCGGTTAGCGTGGTCACCTGTGCCACCGGGTATATAGCCGTGGCCCCATCCAGGTGAATATCTGCATGCACGGGTTGTTCACCGGCATTGACTATTTTCAGGATGATGTCCCCGTTTTTCTCGTCTTTTCCTGCAATGGTAAAAAGTTTTTGCGGCTCCCGGTAAGTCATCAGCAGGGAATCATCCAGGTAACATTTCACTTCGCTGTTGCCCACTTCCAGGCGGATGTTATACCAACGATCTGCTGCCAGCGGTGCTTTCATTCGAACCGGGTTGCTGATACCTGCTACATCATATCCATTCGTGAGACTTTCAAAAACGGCGTGTGAGTTAAGCCAGGAGCCTATGTGTGCGCGTAAACAGGTATTGGAGTCTTTTACAGCGAATGGAATAATGAAAGCATTTACGCCGCCTGATTTACGTGCTTTCAGTGTAAGCGTATAGGCGTTAAAGTGATGATCTTTCAGTATGGCCAATTGTTGGGCACCTTCGGCTGTTTGGGCCATGATACCATTGGCTTGTGGCCAGTTGCCGCGTACAGGCTGCCATGCTGTTAATCCGGCAGTTGCGTTACTGTTATATACTGTATCGTTATGTTGTACCACCACTATATCCTTATACTCCGCTTCTGTATCCCAGGTAGCGAGACCGATGCCACCGGCAAACTTCGGCTGCTCCGTTGTTTCGGGGAGGATGTTAGTCGTTACCGGGAAATTAACAGTGGCCTTATGATCGTTCAGCATATTGAGTGCATAGTAAGAAATGCGTCCAAAGCTGGCGGCAGCATTAAAATGAATGAGGTTTACGGGCCAGTCTACATCATGTTCATTCACGAGCAGCGGGGCATAGCTACTCATGTTTACCAGGTCACCATTCTTCTCCATGCTCATCACATACACGGCATCGCTCAGGGCAGCCCGCAGGTTGCCGTTGCCGACACCGGCGTTGGTGGCGTATTCTCCCACATACATCTGCCAGTGACCACGTTTATACTGATCAAAATGATCAAAGTTGCGCAGGCTCCAGCCGGCGTCTTTATAGGCATGTTCATCTACGATATCGGTATGCTGCATACTATCCAGCGTATGCCGGTTTACATCGCCAATGCCCATACTGGCGATGATGCCTAACTGCGGATATTTAGTGTGAATAGCATCATAAAAACGGTTATATCTTTTCGCATAACCGGGACCATGTTGTTCATTACCGACTTCTACATACTTCAGTGGAAACGGTGCCGGGTGACCGTTCGCGGCGCGTTGTTTACCCCAGTGCGATGTGACCGGACCAATTGCATATTCAATTGCATCGAGTGCATTTTGTATCACAGGGGCAAGACGATCGTCCGGGATGAAGGTGCCACTGCGGTATTCACAGGAGATGCCTGCATTGAATACATAGAGGGCGGCAGCATTAATATCTTCACAAAACTGCAGGTATTCATGGTATCCGAATCCGTTGCTGCTCCAATAACCCCATGGGCTATACGTAGGCATGCGTTGTTCGAGGGGGCCGA
>NZ_DATCVJ010001028.1:0-1873 GCF_036566945.1 Chitinophaga sp.
ATGCTTATAATTTCCGTGTCACAGGTGCTACTTAGTTCTTAACGGTTTTACCGACCAGAAATTTCTCCCAGTCTTTCAGTTTCTCACCTTTCATTACACGTGGAAACTTGTTCATGGCGCCTTCCTTGCCTTTGCAACGGAGGTAATCTATAAACACATCATTTGGTAATATTTCTACAAATACTTCCTTCAGTGCAGCAGAGCGTTCTACGGCATAATCATCATTTACCTCACTCAGTGTTTGGTCAATGATTTCACGTACAGCGTCTGGATCTACACCAGGGGTATCAGTTCCCACATACCAACGGTGTGCGAACAGGTTTTGATAAGGGAAACCGGCCACTGTAAACTCTCTTACGGTGATGCCCAGTTTCTTCTGTACATTATCGATAGCCTTGTTCATGTTGTCGATACTCATATGCTCCCCGCAAAGACTGAGGAACTGTTTGGTACGGCCAACAATCACAATTTCATGCTCCTTGACAGAGGTAAATTTCACCACATCACCAATCAGGTAACGCCATGCCCCGGCGCAGGTAGATAGCATCACCGCATATTCCACATCTTCCACCACCTCGTTGATCATGTACGATTTAGGATTCGGCTTTACCTCTCCTTCTGCATCAAAATTCTCCTCGTTGAAGGGAATGAACTCATAGAAGATACCAGCATTCAATACCAGCTTAATACCTCTGGTACCCGGACGGGCCTGGAATCCAAAAGATCCTTCGGATGCCATGTACGTTTCAATGAACGCTATAGGCTTTCCGAGCAGCTTCTGGAAGCTGTCGCGGTAAGGTTCAAAAGATACCCCTCCGTGAATATACACTGCCAGATTAGGCCATATTTCGTGGATATTCTTCACCCCGTGATACTTGATGATTTCTTCCAGTACAATCTGTACCCAGGCAGGTACGCCGCAAACCGTACCTACGTCCCATTCCCGGGCCTTACGTACGATCAGTTTAATACGCTGTTCCCAATTGGGCTTGCGGGATATTTTGCCACCAGGCTTATAGAAACGGCGAAACCATTTAGGGATATTCTTGGCCTGAATGCCGCTCATATCACCTTCATAGTAGTCACCTTTCTCGTATAATGAAGTAGTACCTCCCAGCATCAGAATCCCTTTTTCAAAGGAACGGGGCGGTATGTTGAAGTTTGCCATAGAATACAGCTGCTTCACACCTACTTTCTTCACGGTTTTCAGCATTGCTTTGGTAACAGGTATATGCTTGCTGGCAGATTCCGAGGTACCTGAACTCAATGCGAAGTATTTGATTTTCTCCGGCCAGCTCACGTTAGCTTCACCTTCCAGACAGCGATACCACCACTCAGCGTGCATTTTTGTATAGTTATGCACGGGTATGTTTTCGCGGTATTGTCCTATGAAATTGGGACTATCCAGAATTTCCTGAAATTGATAGTGCTTACCAAACTCCGTCTCCTTGGCCTTCTCCAGCAAACGATGCAGTACCTGCAGCTGGTATTGGCGAGGCGTTCCTAACTTAAACGTGAACTTCTTCCTGATGCGTAGTGACCTGGAAATAAGATTACCTATAATGGCCATTAACTTTCCCTCTCTTTAATTGAACTACAAAAATAAGTGGAATATTGAATATAAGTTGACTGATAATTCTGAATTACAGGTTATGAGTTATCAACAAGTCCTCTATACATACAAAATATCCAAAGATGTAGGCTATAATTCGCAATTCATAATTCGTAATTCGTAATTACCTTTGCGGCATGTTAAAAACAACTTTACTCAAAGCTACTGAAGCCAGCGGAAAAATACTGCAACAATATTTCAATGGTCCATTCGAGGTGAGCAGTAAAAGTTCCGTTAACGACCTGGTAACGGAGGTGGATA
>NZ_DATCVJ010001029.1:0-3544 GCF_036566945.1 Chitinophaga sp.
CAAAAATTAAAATGATAGGTGTCTTCCTATCATAATATCTCATATAAAAATTTAAATGCTTCGCAAGATTAACGAAATCCTTTTTTATTTTTGAAAAATTTCCTTGTACATAAAAGGAAAGAGGAGTCTTATCCTTAAAAAATCTCTTCATGGATTCTGTTTGCAAATCAGCTTTATAAAAATCACGAAACATTCGAAGATTCCTATAATCAGTTTCAGATTTATTGCTTGCTTCGCGAAATCCACTAGCTAGAAGTTTTAGTGCCGAACTTGGCGTACCAAAGTAGGCTTCAAATTCAATTTCATTAAAATAAAACTTGAATTTCCTTCCAATATGCTCTGTAGTCAACGGAACCGTCGCGTATATAAACTCTATTAGCTCACTGTCTTGATGATAAATTGCACTTAACTCCAAGGGAAGTTCTACACTCTTTATAGGTTCAAAATCGGTTGAAATAGGAACCCTGCAAATAAACGTATCATCTCCCCACAAATTTTCCAAATTGATGTGCTCCGTCTCGCTAACTTTTTTTGAATACTTATTGAGGGACAAAAAACTTTCAAGATTACTCATGAGGTATTTAATTAAAAGGGATAAAATGGAATTATTTCAATTAATAAAACATTGGGTACATAATAGACAATATACACAAAATATTTAAACATCTAAAGTTTAGCGATTTATCTAAAATCAACTGCCTACTTTTTACATTAAGTACTGTCCACAACCTTCCAAGAGGTTAGCGGCTTTTTAGCATCATGATAAATTGGTGCTGCCAGCTATGTTTTGGTAATACCAAAACCCCTAAACTTTTCATGCTTCGCATTCAACGCTCCATAACAGAAATGGCGCAAGAAGAATCAAGCGCCATTGTCATTCGGTCCATATTATGCAAAAATATTGAGTTACTTTTCTTTGACCCCGAAAATGGAGGTAAACAAGCCATTGGTCACCTCCTCGGCAAGCTCACGGATCTTCTCCTTTTCGGCCTTACTTAAAGCCTGTACGAGCTTGTCCTCAACCCGCCTATCCATTCCCCTCATTTTTCTGTAGAACGTAGGGGTGCTATAGTTACATTCCTCACAAACACGCTCCCTAAAAAGAACAGGCAGCTTAGAAAACTTAGTATGCAGGTCAAGCAAAATGTTTACTGGCTGGGATTTAATACTCATAAATGAAGTTTGAAAGGTTACTGTTATTAGCTTTTACGTTGCTGATTCTGTCCTCAAGGTTTAATGTGTGGAGTGTCAGGAAAAAAGTCTTGAAATAATTGCCTGTAATAGCCGCTATTGTTCCATCAATCCCGTTGTCGCCATCGACCAGTATGGATATATATTGATCCAATGCGCTTTCCAGCTCCTGCAATTCAATACCTGACTGAAAACTGGATAATTCATAAAAGTTACTTTCCAACTCATTGACCAACGCTAGCGTTAAATCCGCAACCTCTTCCCTTCGTAGGGCATCACGGATATTAAAAGCCGCAATGATATTAGTTCTAAACAAAGCATAGAACATCATAAAGTCGGCCCGCTGATTCCCTGTCCAGCTGTCAGCAGTATTACTGCCAATGACATTAGATAACTCATACTCGCAAACCTCAATGAAGCCATCCGAGGTACCACACGCTGTAATTTGATTTAAGATGCTTAATAGATTCTCCATAACAGAATATTTAAAGTGAATAAAAACAGTTCTGAACAGGCAATACAAATCCTTTATCAGCTGGTGACAGCCGATAAATCTCTTATCAAAGTATGTGTTTTATTAAAAGTGGGCGCGAAGACTAGGCATAAAAAAGCGCGGTACCCACCCTTCGCTTTTGAGGCCCTGAGAAGCCCATGCCACGAAAAAGTGGGCCCGCGCATAAACGCGAGCCATCCACTTCGTCGTCTCGTGGCATTGAAGATTCTCAGGTTTCAAAAGCGAGACTTAAAAAGCGAATTGCTTACAATATCTTGTATTGAAGAATCGCAAAAATATATTCTTAATGCTAAAGTAGTAAATAATTCTCATTTTGTCAAATTTGACAATTTTATTTTTGACGGGTTTAGGACCTTGAGCAGGTGAAAACTAAAAATCAAGCATATATAACAGCTTTCGGTCAAAACTTCAAAAAACTTCTGGAGTCTAAGAAAAAGACCCCAGAAGAGGTTGCCGCCCATGGCAATATTGAAACAAAGCAGGTTTATCGCGTAATCAATGGGGAGCATGCAGCTACGCTATCGGTAATCTATGCACTAGCCAAAGGACTGGATGTTCATCCCAAGGAACTATTCGATTTCAGCTTCACAGGATAACACACTTTATATATCTATTTCTCAGTATTACTTTCCTGCTGAAATAACTGCCAGACTTCATCCCTCAAAAAGAAAACACGCGATCTAATTTTATAGCGCTTTAATCTGCCAATCTTTATCCAATGATACACTGTTTGGCGGGTTATCTGGAATAACTCACATACTTCCGCCATCTTATAGACAGGCTTATGAAGCAAACTACCAGCTTCGTCAACAATCTTAGTGGGGCTGTTCTTACCAGCAAACAATTCTTCGCGGATTATTACTCTAACCTGCTGCCAAAATTGGCCTGAGCCAAAGGGAAACGACAAAGAGGCCATAGCATTTTCATTACTCACATTTTCATTCATACACTTGCTTTTTAAATTATTAGGGTTATTTAATAATTCGAAAATAATTAAACGTTTACTGATACCCTTGACCTAATGGAATTTTGATATAGGTCAAATAGCTTCCCGACTTAGGAGGGAAGCACTAAAAAGCTCGGTTGTATCACAACCGAACATCTTGCGGATTCCAGCGAAGCGTGGAATTATCTATCCGAAACTAATCAAATGTTGAATAATAACCTTTACCTCTCAAAATTTTAAAGGGGTAAAACCGGCGTCCGACTTCGGAGGGGAAGCTCTAAAAAGGCAGGTTGTGATACAACCTGTTATCTTGCGGATTTCTGCGAAGCGGGAAATTCCTACTCCATGACTAGCTTTACAATAGTGGTCACGTCCAAACTTAAGCTTACATAACACATGCCCCGCTTTGCATCCAAATAATACATTACATTTATCAGCCAACAAAAACACGCACCCGAATTTGCTCCACAAATTTTAACCAATTAAAAGATGATTATGCCCCATGACCATGCCATTAAAGAAATTGTAGACACCTACTTACAGGAATGTATCGATAATGGTATCAATTCGATTTCGGGGGTAGAAATCGAAATGATTGCCCCCAACCAAGATCCAAAAGAAAAATCATTATTCTGGCTTCCGATTGCCAGTAAAGTCACTGAGGTCGAAATTGAAAGCGTTGAAACACAATTGGGACACAGACTACCAACGGATTACAAAGTGTTTCTAAAGTATAAACACTTCTATGACTTGTATATTTCAGAGGCCAGCTTTTGTAGACATCCAATAAATAAGTGGAGGGATCACCTTAAACAAATGATTTTCAATGGATGGCCACTTGAATACATGTTTAATAAAGGGTATATTCATTTTGCTGACTGGAGTGATTGGGG
>NZ_DATCVJ010001030.1:0-18074 GCF_036566945.1 Chitinophaga sp.
ATCGAAGCTGGTGATATCGGTGCTGCTGTTGGTTTTAAAGATATCAAAACCGGTGATACCCTGTGCGATGAAAAAGCACCGATTATCCTGGAATCAATGACCTTCCCTGAACCAGTTATCCACATTGCTATTGAGCCTAAAACTCAGGCAGACGTTGATAAAATGGGTCTGGCTATCTCTAAACTGGTAGAAGAAGATCCTACCCTGAGAGCTAAAACTGACGAAGAAACCGGCCAAACCATCCTGAGTGGTATGGGTGAGCTTCACCTCGAAATCATCGTTGACCGTATGCGTCGCGAGTTCAAGGTAGAAGTTAACCAGGGTGCTCCGCAAGTTGCTTACAAAGAAGCCCTGACTACCAAAGTTGAACACCGTGAGGTATTCAAGAAACAAACCGGTGGTCGTGGTAAATTTGCGGATATCCAGATCGAAATCGGACCTGCAGATGCAGAATGGCTGAAAGAAAACGAAGGCAAATCCTTCCAGTTCATCAATGATATCTTTGGTGGTTCCATCCCTAAAGAATTCATCCCTGCTGTACAGAAAGGTTTCGAACAGTCCCTCAACCAGGGTGTTCTCGCAAACTTCCCATTGGTGAACCTGAGAGTACGTCTGTTTGACGGTTCTTACCACCAGGTGGATTCTGATGCGATGTCATTCGAATTGTGTGCTAAATCCGCTTTCCGTGAAGCTGCCCGCAAAGCTAAACCAGTATTGCTGGAGCCAATCATGAAAGTAGAAGTACTGACTCCAGACCAATACATGGGTGATGTTACAGGTGATCTGAACCGTCGTCGTGGTATGCTGGAAGGTATGGACTCCAAAAACGGTGTTCAGGTAATTAAAGCTAAAGTTCCGTTGAGCGAAATGTTCGGTTACGTAACACAGCTGCGTTCCCTGTCTTCCGGTCGCGCAAGCTCTATCATGGAATTCTCTCACTATGCTCCAGCGCCAAACAACGTTGCTGAAGAAGTGGTAGCTAAAGTGAAAGGCAAAGTAAACGCTTAATCATAGCTTCTTATATCGGAAAGGTTGTCCTGCCAAAGCGGGACAACCTTTTTGCTTTTATATCAGCATCTGACATGAACATGCTATTGCCATGAAAAGAATATTCGATATTTTACGTTGTAATAATAACCTACAACTGAAATTTACTTTTTGCTAATTGCCAGGGTCCTGTTCGACAGGACCTTTTTTATTTTTTATACTGCATACTAGAGGGGGGCTTCTCTTTTGACGTCATTGTATTGAAATGTAATCCATCTCAACCTGTATTTTTTTTACAGATAGCCTTCAATTTATGTCAATAGAGTTACTGCAAGCACCTCCTACAACTGTGATATCGACATCGGGAGAAATGGTTACGCTTACTCCCGGCCTTGACTTGATTCTGCCCTGCTGGAATCCTTCGGGACCCTGGGTAGAATCACTCATCAGGCACTATCATGAGATTACCACGATCATGGGGAAAGTCCCTGTTCAGCTTATTCTGGTGAATGATGGTTCTGAGCGGAATTTCACTGCACAACATATTGCCTGGCTGGAAGCAGCCATTCCGGATATTATCATTGTCAGCTATCGCCGCAACCGCGGCAAGGGTTATGCGGTAAGAGAAGGGGTAAAGCGTTCCCAGTATGCCTACCAGGTGTATACAGACCTTGATTTCCCTTTTGGTATATATGCCGTAAAGGAAACCTATGACCGCTTAATACAGGGGTTGGATGTGGTAGCAGGAGAGAGAGGCGCCGCCTATCTCCGGGCATTACCCCGTAAACGCCGTACCATTACCCGTATTAGCCGTTTTTTAAACCGGATGGTACTGGACCTGAAAGTAAATGACGCCCAGGCAGGACTGAAGGGTTTTAATGCCTACGGCAGAAACATTTTGCTGAAAACACGTATCAACGGATTCCTGTACGATAGCGAATTTTTATATCATGCCGGCCGCCGCCCGCACGTTAAAATTGGCGCCGTCGCAGTATCTTGCCGCCCCGGCATTCAATTCTCCTCTTTCCGCATTAAACTCTTAATGAAAGAAATGCTGAATTATTGCAGAATTATTATCGCCTCCGAAGCCGCTTAATTTTTTATGGAACAAACGAACAGGATACTGATCAGTGTAGATGTGGAAGAATTTGATATCCCGGAAGAATTCGGTCAGCAGGTATCCCTACAGGAGAAACTGGAAATTTCAAGAAGTGGATTGCAGGCAACGCTGGCACTATTTGATAAGTATAACGTACGTGCTACCTTTTTCGTAACCGCTTACTGGGCGCAGCACTACCCGGAACTAATCCGGCAGATGGCTGCTAATCATGAAATAGCTTCTCACGCATATTACCACAGCTCATTCGATGAGTCCGATCTGGAGGGCTCCAGGCTGGCGCTGCAGGAAATCAGCGGACAACAGATCCTGGGCTTTCGTATGCCCCGTTTACGTAAAGTGAATATGGATGCCCTGAAAGCCGCCGGATACCTGTATGATGCCTCTATTAACCCTACCTGGCTCCCCGGAAGATATAATAACTGGCATTTGCCCAGAACCGTGTTTAAAGAAAAGGATACCTGGATTATCCCATCATCTGTATCTCCCCTTATCAGATACCCTATATTCTGGCTGAGTGTAAAAAATATGCCGCTGTGGCTTACCAGGCATTTCAGCAAAAGAGTATTGAAGAAAGACAAATACCTCTCTTTTTATTTCCATCCCTGGGAACTAATAGATATTAATGCTTATACATTGCCTGCCTATATCCGGCGTATTTCAGGCGAAAAAATGCAGCGTAAAATGGATGGGTTCCTAAGTTTTTTACAAAAAAAAGGAACTTTCTGCACGCATGCCGATCTGCTAAAATCGCGCTAGCACTGTTTTACAGCGGATTACTTTCGCGACTGACACGATCAGACGTGAAAGAACCTGTTTTTTATGCAACAACATTTAACTTATAAATGTTATAGTAATAATGAATAAGGATAAGTATTCATGTTGAGAGAATTCGCGAACTGTGCAATAACGTTTTTTTGAGATTTTTTCAGAAGATAGAATGCTTATTATATTCATTTTCAGTAGTTTTGCTTGACGACAAAATTTATTTGTCATGTGATGTTTGTTTAACGAAGATGAAAACTAGCTCCCCATTATCCCCCTGCCGTTTATTTATTTTTGGCTGACTACAGCCTTGTGCAAATGGAAGCGTTTGCCCGGAAATTGCTTATTCATTCAACATGCTAAATTGTTAAAACTAAAAATCAGACTATGAAAAGATTTCGTCTCTTAACCCTCGCACTGTCAGCTATATTGTTTGGCTCTGCTGCAAACGCCCAAATTCAGAAAGGAAATATTATGGTTGGCGGTACGCTCAGCAATTTTCAGCTTGACTTTCAGAAAGACAATACCAAGTTTGGTATGGATATCACGCCTAAAGTTGGATGGTTTATTAAAGACGGACTCGCCGTTGGAGGCTATGTTGATGTCGGTTTGACCACAGCTAAGGCAAGTGGTACTCAAACAACTTATGGGGTGGGCGCTTTTGGTCGCTATTTTATTGAAGACAAAAATGTGAGGAAACTTGAATTCTCAAAAAGAACCCGCTTTTTCCTGGAAGCCAATGCCGGTTTTGGTGGCTCCAGTGATTCCTATACAAGTGTGAGCACCACCGGATTGGATCTCGGTGTAGGCCCAGGTATTGCTTATTTTATAACGCCAAATGTGTCATTGGAAGGATTGCTGAAGTACAATCTGACAGTAGGCTTTGGTAGCTCTACTACGAATAACAGGCTTAATTTGGGTATAGGATTCCAGATTTATCTGCCATCTGCCAAAGCAAAGGCAATTTATAAAGAAGAAAGCGGTAAGTAAGTTTATATATTATTCAGGCATGGTTACAGCTCCATTTTATGGTGGCTGTAACCATTTTTATTTGGGGTCCTAACAGGAAAAAGAGGCGCTGAATAAAATGAATAGGAAAAGTCAGAATGAACTAATTGAACGGAGGCTTTTCAGTGGGAACAATTTATTTTAGTATAATGTCTGCGTGGGCGCAGACAGGGGAATTGCTGAAAACCCAGGATAGAGTAAGCGTTACGTCCATAAATACTCCGGTATGTTGAACACTATTTTCCAGGCACTGGTTAAGTTTCTGAACACCGTAACAGGTGCGCTGTAATTTCTGCATTGTTACGCAAGGATATTTCCTAATGGGATTGCCGAAAACCATATAAGAGAGTAGGCGCAAGAAAAAAATCAGCTTATGATCCTCGATGCATTAAACACATTTCTGAAAGGATTACTGGCATTGCTGGTATCTGCCCTTGGTGGTATCTGATTGTGTTGTAGCACAAGATGCTATCGCCGGTAGTAACTTTCAGGCGATCTCCATTGCAATAGCCTGCAGGTATTTCTAATACCTGTTATGCAGCAGGTACAAAGCTGATGATATGCTGTTGCTGGTAGATCATGAAATCGTTCTCAAGGCATTAGCGTATTTTACAATCTATTTTAAACAAGAGAGCTTCGGAATTACTACCGAAGCTCTCTTGTTTTTATGAAACCAGCTATGGCGGCTGAATGAACATGGTTGAATTAGGATTCCGAACTGAACAAAATGAACGAACGGATTTATACGAATAGACTTTAATTTCGGCGAGCACTTAGAAAAGTGAGTGTACCTGGGATTGCCGAAAACCAAATCAAGAGAGTAGGTATCACCCGTAGTAAAAACTATCTTATGGCTTTACTGTCTCAATTGCTGGCTACTATCGTTGCCCTGCTGAAATCTCTGCTGGGAGGTCTGTAAGACTCCTCCGGTAAGGGATGAATCATACTTAAGTGATGCTATTTCCCTTACACACATCATCCGGGAGGCTGTTCATATAATGAACAGCCTCTTTTTTATGCGCAGCTTTCCCGCTAAAATGTTCGTGGTGGCCAAATGAACAAGGTGACTGTATGCCCTTGAAATGAACAAAATGAACGACTGTATATTGAGGGATAGCTTTTAATTTTAGTGTTGTTAACTGAATAACAACTGGGAATGCCGAAAACCAGACAATAGAGTAGGCAATATCTTATAAAAACCTTTTTCCATGGATTTACTGAATCAACTGCTGGCATTAATCTTAGGATTAGTTAAGTCATTATTGGGTGGCATAGGCGGTGGCTTACCGCTTTAATCGAATGGTCATTTAGCCATCGGTGTATTAAACCACTTTAATTATTCAGCAAAGGGTTGTTCCAGGTAAGCAGGAACGGCCCTTTGTGTTTGAGGTCGTTAGTAATCCTGCCCGTTGTGCTATATGCTGTTTGCCATAAATGCGATGCCTGCTGCGGGAAAGGATTTTCCAGCAGGCCTGCTTCTCTTCCCCGCGGTTTTTTGAAAAAATGTAGCTTTTTTTCTTTTTCAGGTTGTGCTACATTCCCTGCGGGGTAATTGCATCGCCCCGTTTCGGCTATCTTTCCTTTTGGTATAAAATTTCCGGTTTTTGCTTACTGCAGGCACGGTGCAGTCTTAGTACCTCCCTGCCATGGATTTTACCCCGGTTAAGACCTGTTTTACCCTTCTCCCGAAAAAAATGATAAAGAAATTTGCCTTTTTTTGGTTTTGAAATTTGTTTTCCTATATTTGTCAAAACGAGCATGTGAAGTTACCTTAAGGCTTAACACACACACAATGAATGTTTTCTGAAGCCTTAATGCCCCGTTATTTTGTTTTTGCCCCCTTCGAATTGCCGCCGGAGCCAGTCCTTTGCCCGGGTTCTTTTATTTTTTCCTGAGATTTATTTGCCAAATAGAAAAAACGGGTTACCTTTGCCCTCCCAAATTGTATTGGGAAAAAACAAGAAGAAGTTCATTGCATATGTCTCAGAGAATAAGAATCAAGCTGAAGTCCTACGATCATAACCTGGTAGACAAGTCTGCTGAGAAGATCGTTAAAACCGTGCGTAACACGGGTGCCGTGGTAACAGGTCCAATTCCTTTACCTACCGAGAAGAAAATATTTACAGTATTACGTTCTCCGCACGTTAATAAGAAAGCGCGCGAGCAGTTCCAACTGTGTACACACAAACGTTTACTGGATATTTACACGTCTTCTTCCAGAACTGTAGACGCGCTGAGTAAGCTCGATCTGCCTTCCGGAGTGGAAGTTGAAATTAAAGCATAGGACAACAGCAAGGCGGGCGAAAGGCCGGCCTTTTATTGATTTATGGTTACCTCGCTGATTTTCAGCAAGGTAACAATTTTAACAAGCAAACATAGGTCGCGCCTTCTGGGCGGCCGCCCAATAAATGTATTTAAACCGCCCATCCTGGGGATAGCACGAAATCCCCCAGGCGCTGGGTAAAATCATATAAAAAATGAAAGGTATTATTGGCAAAAAGATTGGTATGACCAGCATCTTCGAAGCTAATGGTAAGCAAACTGCTGTTACCATTATCGAAGCGGGTCCCAACGTTGTAACCCAGGTAAAAACCCTGGAAACAGATGGTTACAATGCAATTCAGGTTTCTTTCGGTGAGAAGAAAGAAAAGCACACCACTAAAGCAGAAAGCAATCACTTCGCGAAAGCAAGCACCTCTCCCAAACGTTTTGTAAAAGAACTCCGCAACCCGGACGTACAGAAAGCCCTCGGTGAATCTATCACATGCGAAATCTTCGCAGAAGGTGAATCAATTGACGTTGTAGGCACTTCCAAAGGTAAAGGTTTTCAGGGTGTTGTAAAACGCCACGGATTCAGCGGTGTGGGTGAAGCTACCCACGGTCAGCACGATAGAAGCAGAGCTCCTGGTTCTGTTGGTGGATCATCTTATCCTTCCCGCGTTTTCAAGGGTATGCGTATGGCTGGCCAGACAGGTAACGAAAGAATAAAGGTGAAAGGTCTGAAAATCGTGAAAATATTCCCTGAAAAGAATTATATCCTGGTAAGTGGTTCCGTTCCCGGCCACATTGGTTCAATCGTTTTAATCCAGAAGTAACATGCAAATCGATATTTTAAATATAGAAGGTAAGAAAACCGGAAGGTCTATTGAACTTCCAGAGGAGATCTTTGGTGTTGAGCCTAACAACCACGTAATTTACCTGGCTGTTAAACAATACCTCGCTGCTCAGCGTCAGGGTACCCACAAGGTAAAAACCAGAGCTGAAGTACAAGGTGCTTCCCGCAAACTGCACAAACAGAAAGGTACTGGTGGTGCCCGTAAAGGTAACATCCGTAACCCTTTGTATAAAGGTGGTGGTACCATCTTTGGACCAAAACCGCACGGTTGGGGTTTCAAACTGAACAGAAAAGTGAAAGATCTCGCTAAGATCTCCGCCCTGTCAGTAAAAGCTAAAGAAAACAGCATCATCATCGTTGAAGATCTGCAGCTCGAAACACCTAAAACAAAACAATTCGTTGGATTCCTGAAGAACCTGAACATCAACGTTGAAGGCAGAAAGACTATGTTCATCACGCCTGAATACAATGACAATGTTTATCTGTCTTTGAGAAACATCCCTACTGTAGACGGTACTGTATTGAGCGACGTAAACACTTACGACATCATGAACAGCAACTATATCGTGTTCACAGAAAGCGCTGCTAAAATCTTCACTGAAGAGCCTGCAGAAGCTTAGGATGTCAAAACCAATTAAATAACAGCTCGCGGCCAACGCCAACAGCTTAATGCTATAAAGAAAATGAAACTTTCTGACGTTTTAATCAAACCGGTGGTATCCGAAAAGGTTAATAAAGCAACCGAAAAATTCAACCGCTACTACTTCATCGTTGACAAAAAAGCCAACAAACTGGAGATCAAAAAAGCAGTAGAAGAATTTTACGGCGTAACCGTAGCAGATGTAAACACTGCTGTAATGCCAGGTAAAGCTAAATTCCGCTTTACTAAAGCCGGTTTCATCGCAGGTAAAAAACCGTCTTACAAAAAGGCGATCATTACCGTTGCAACTGGTGAAACTATAGATCTGTATGCTAACATGTAGTGCCGTTCCGGCCTGAACAGCCGGAATGTGGATGTATATACAGATCACGATTTATATTTAATAACATTTAACTTTTTAGGAAGTAATGGCACTGAAGAAGTTCAAACCAATGACGGCCGGTACCCGCTGGAAAATAGGCAACGCTTACGCTGAGCTGACATCGGATACCCCTGAGAAAAGCCTGCTGGAACCCATCAAAAGAACCGGCGGTAGAAATGCGCAAGGAAGAATGTCCATGCGTTACATAGGTGGTGGTCACAAGAAACAATATCGTGTAATTGATTTCAAACGTGATAAAGAGAATGTACCTGCTACAGTTAAAACGATCGAATACGATCCTAACCGTAGCGCATTCATCGCACTGGTAAACTATGCTGATGGTGAAAAACGTTATATCATCGCTCCACAGGGCTTACAAGTTGGCGGTACCGTTATTAGCGGCGCTGACGTAGCTCCTGAAGTAGGTAACGCTTTACCATTGAAAAATATGCCACTGGGTACTGTTGTACACAACATCGAGCTGCAACCTGGTAAAGGTGGTGCGATCGCAAGAAGCGCCGGCGCTTACGCTCAGTTATCCAACAAGGAAGAAAAGTATGCCGTACTGAAAATGCCTTCCGGTGAGCTCCGCAAAGTATTAAATACTTGTAAAGCTACTGTAGGTACTGTTTCTAACTCCGATCACGCACTGCAATCCATCGGTAAAGCAGGTGCTAATCGTTGGAGAGGTATCCGCCCCCGCAACCGTGGTGTGGCTATGAACCCTGTGGATCACCCAATGGGTGGTGGTGAAGGTAAATCTTCCGGAGGCCATCCAAGATCAAGAACTGGTAAATATGCGAAAGGTCTGAAAACCAGAAAACCGCATAAGAGTTCTGATAAGCTGATCATTAGCAGAAAAAACGGTAAAAAATTATAATATTTCGGAATTCGGGCTCCGGTAGCAGTACCGGATCTCGGGTTTGAAAAATCATAAATCAGTAAGACATGGCTCGTTCCATAAAAAAAGGTCCTTACGTAGACCTGAAATTAGAAACAAAAGTTGAGAAGATGAATACCGGTACCAAGCGTTCTGTTATCAAGACCTGGAGCCGTCGTTCTACTATCACACCTGATTTCGTTGGTCACACGTTCGCAGTACACAATGGCAACAAATTTATTCCTGTTTATGTAACAGAATTCATGGTTGGTCATAAACTGGGCGAATTTGCTCCTACACGTAACTTCAGAGGACACGTTAACAAGAAAATGTAAATTATAGTCTGAGGTTTGAGGTTTGAAGTATTCAGTTTCAAACCGATAACATCAAACATCAGGCATCAGACACTTAATAATAAAAGAAATTAATTACAATGGAAGCAGTAGCTAAGCTGAATAATAATCCTACATCTCCCCGCAAAATGCGTTTGCTGGCAGACTTAATCCGCGGTCTGGATGTAGAAAAGGCTTTGAATATTTTGAAATTCCATCCGAAACACCCAAGCGTACCTTTAGAAAAACTGCTGGTATCTGCTATCGCTAACTGGAAAGTTAAGAACGAAGGTGCAAGGGTAGAAGATGCTAACCTGATCGTAAAAACCGTTTTTGTTGATGGTGGCCGCACACTGAAAAGAATGCGTCCAGCTCCACAGGGAAGGGGTTACCGTATTCGCAAGAGAAGTAACCACGTAACGATTGTAGTTGACGGTAAAGCACAGTAATTAGTGCACATCGGAAACGAGATAGAAACAAAACTATTAAACTAATAGACAAATAACCAGAACATGGGTCAGAAAACAAATCCTATTGGTAACAGGTTAGGTATCATCAGAGGATGGGACTCTAATTGGTATGGCAGCAAAAAAGACTTTGCTGTTAAACTGATCGAAGATAACAAGATCAGAACTTATCTGAATGCCCGTATCAACAAAGGCGGCATCTCAAGAGTTGTGATCGAAAGAACTTTAGGTAAGTTAATCATCACTGTTCATACTTCTAAGCCTGGTATCATCATTGGTAAAGGCGGTAACGAAGTTGATCGCATCAAGGAAGAACTGAAGAAACTGACAGGTAAAGAAGATGTTCAAATCAACATCCTCGAAATCCGTCGTCCCGAAATGGATGCTAACATCGTTGCTGAAACAATTGCAAAACAAATTGAAAGCCGTATCAACTACAAACGCGCTATCAAAATGGCAATTGCTACTGCACTGAGAATGGGTGCTGAAGGTATCAAGGTTAAAATCAGTGGCCGTTTAGGTGGTGCTGAAATTGCCCGCTCCGAAGAAATGAAACAAGGTCGCGTGCCTTTACATACTTTCCGTATGGACATCGATTACGCTTCCCTGTTCGCTTTAACGGTTTATGGTAAAATCGGTATCAAAGTATGGATCTGTAAAGGTGAAGTACTGGGTAAACGCGATCTTAACCCGAACGTTTTAACCGGTAAGGAAGGCGATAACCGTGGCACTGGTCATGGTGGTGAAAGAAGAGAACATCACGGTGAACGTAGAGATAACCGCGGTGGTGGCGAAAGAAGAGGCGGTGGAGAACACCGTGGCGGCGGCCGCAGATAGTATCTGGCGGTAGAGCAGACATTAACAATTACTATTAACATTAACAACATAGACGATGTTACAGCCAAAAAGAACGAAACACAGGAAGATGCACAAAGGCCGCATCAAAGGGAACGCTAAAAGAGGCGCTACCCTCTCCTTTGGTACTTTCGGTCTTAAAGCATTAGAACCTAAGTGGATCACAGACAGGCAGATCGAAGCTGCTCGTGTGGCGCTCACAAGACACATGAAACGTGAAGGTAACGTGTGGATCCGCATATTCCCTGACAAACCTATCACTGCTAAGCCTTTGGAAGTGAGGATGGGTAAAGGTAAAGGTGCTCCTGACCATTGGGCAGCAGTAGTGAAGCCAGGTAGAATTTTATTTGAAGCTGATGGCGTTTCCTTACAGGTAGCAAAAGAAGCAATGGAACTCGCAGCCCAGAAACTGCCCATCAAAGTAAAATTTGTAACCAGCCGCGACTTCGTAGCTTAATTACAGGTACACAATAACTAAAAATCCGGTAACACTGCCCCGGCAGCTAACCGAATCAAATTCAATACAATGGCAAAAGAAAAGCTGGAACTGAAAGGCCTGAGCGAACAAGATCTGAAAGAGAAAATCTCTGCAGAAGAACTCCGCTTGAAAAAAATGACCTTTGGTCACGCAATTACGCCAATCGAAAATCCAATGAGCATCCGCGCCGTAAGACGCGATATCGCTCGGATGAATACCGAACTGCGTAAAAGACAACTGGGCTTCTGATCCGTCAGTCCCGGTAACCCCGGGACTGCTGACATAGCATTAGTATAAAACAATTGATGACCTCCTCACGGAGGGTTAAATACTTTCAACAATGACGACCGAAAGAAAATTAAGAAAAACCAGGATTGGTGTGGTTGCCAGCAACAAAATGGATAAAACCATCACCGTTAAGGTGGAGCGTAAGGTAAAGCACCCGATCTATGGTAAATTCGTGAAAAAAACTACCAAGTTCATGGCACACGACGATAAAAACGAGTGCAGCATTGGCGATACCGTGAAAATCGCGGAAACTCGTCCTTTGAGCAAGAACAAGTGCTGGAGACTGGTAGAAGTAATCGCTAAAGTAAAATAATTATTTATTTGTTTCAAGCTGTATCCGGCAATCCCGGTTACAGCCGCTGACTAAACAATATCAAATCTCATTTCGATGATACAACAAGAATCAAGACTGAGTGTAGCTGACAACAGCGGTGCCAAAGAAGTACTTTGCATCCGCGTGTTAGGTAACTCCGGTCAGGACTACGCTGGCGTAGGCGATAAGATTGTAGTAACCGTGAAGGATGCAATGCCAGGCGGTGGTGTTAAGAAAGGTATGGTTACTAAAGCGGTAATCGTAAGAACTAAGAACAAATTACGTCGTAAAGACGGTTCTTATATCCGTTTCGATGATAACGCAGTAGTACTGCTCAATAACTCAGACGAACCTCGCGGTACCCGTATTTTCGGTCCGGTTGCACGTGAGCTGAGAGACAAGGGTTATATGAAAATTATCTCCCTCGCTCCTGAGGTATTATAAGATATTATCGATTGAGGGATTCGGGATTTTTACAATAAATTTCCTGAATCCCAAAATTCATAAATATTTCTTATCTTTGCAGCCCGTTTGCAAAACGAGAAAAAACATTAATCAAGCGAAACAACTGTTTCGCTTGGCGTTTATAAATAAATCAAAGTAATGAAAACTAGATTTAAGCCTAAATTCAACATTAAGAAGGGCGACCTGGTTGCGGTAATTGCCGGTGATGACAAGGACAGAACCAAAGCGCGTAAAGTGCTGGAAGTGAATCCTGAGAAAGCCCGCATTCTTGTAGAAGGCGTTAACATTATTACCAAGCACACAAAGCCTACCGCTCAGAATACCAAAGGTGGTATTGTTAAGCAGGAAGCTCCTATTGCTATCTCCAACGTGATGCTGTGGGACGCCAAAACTGGTGCTCCAACCAAAGTTAACAGGAAGAGAGAAAACGGTAAATTAATTCGTATCGCTAAAAAATCAGGGGAGGAAATTAAATAATGTCAAACACAAAATATACTCCGAGACTGCAGACCAAATACCACGAGGAAGTTAAATCTGCACTGATGAAGAAATTCAACTACAAAAGTGTAATGCAGGTTCCTCGCCTGGTAAAAATTTGCCTGAACCAGGGTATCAATGGTGCAGTAGGTGATAAGAAACTGGTAGACATCGCAGTAGACGAAATGACCCGCATCGCTGGTCAGAAAGCTATCGCTACTATGTCTAAGAAGGATATCTCCAACTTCAAACTGAGAAAGAACATGCCTATCGGTGCTCGTGTAACTTTACGCGCTACCAATATGTATGACTTCCTGGATCGTTTGATCGCTGTATCCCTCCCACGTGTACGTGACTTCAAAGGTGTGAACGAAAAAGCTTTTGACGGTCGTGGTAACTACACTATGGGTATCACCGAACAAATCATCTTCCCTGAAATCGATATCGATAAAGTAACGAAAATGTCCGGTATGGATATCACTTTCGTTACAACTGCAAACACCAACGAAGAAGCTTACGAGCTCCTGAAAGAAATGGGTATGCCGTTCAAGGGTATGAAAAAAGATAATCAGTAAATCGAAACGATAAATTAATTATGGCAAAAGAATCCGTAAAAGCCAGACAAAGGAAAAGAGAAGCTATGGTAGCAAAGTTCGCTGAAAAGCGTGCTGCTCTGAAAGCTGCCGGTGACTACGCTGCACTGGACCAACTTCCAAAAAATGCTTCTCCTGTTCGTCTGCACAACAGATGCCAGCTGACCGGTCGTCCTAAAGGATACATGCGTCACTTTGGTCTTTGCAGGAACATGTTCCGTGACCTGGCACTCGCAGGTAAAATCCCTGGCGTTAGAAAAGCCAGCTGGTAATTAAAGATTGACAGCATTTGGTTATTGAACAAATAACCAGATCCCTAAATCTCTGAATGTAAGTTATTTTGATTCCCATCTTATTACGATTGGATATCGCATTGTAAACATTATCAAACTATTTCAACAATGGTTACTGATCCAATAGCAGACTTCCTGACACGTATCCGGAACGCGCAAATGGCCACCCACAGGATTGTGGAAATTCCGGCTTCCAAGCTGAAAAAACGCATTACAGAAATTCTGTACGATAAAGGTTATATCCTGAAGTACAAATTCGAAGAAGATACTAAACAAGGCGTTATCAAAATCGCTTTGAAGTACGATCCGATTTCTAAAGAGCCCGCTATCAAGGAAATACAACGCATTAGCCGTCCAGGTCTGCGTCAGTACGCTAAACCAGAAGAGTTTAAGCGCGTGAAGAACGGTTTAGGCGTGGCGATCATCTCTACTTCTAAAGGTGTAATGACCGATAAAGAAGCAAAAGCTCAAAACGTAGGTGGCGAAGTAGTTTGCTACGTATACTAATATATTGATTGATTGGTTGTACAACAACCAATCAATCACTTAAGTTATCTGACAATTAAGCTCGCTATACGGCGCTGAACACGGATAACCGGTACATCAATATCAACAACTTTAAATTTAAAGTTATGTCTCGTATAGGTAAAAGTCCTATCAAGTTGGCTAGCGGAGTTACAGTTACTGTTTCCCCCTCCAATGAAGTAACCGTAAAAGGCCCTAAAGGTGAACTGAAAAAGAACATCGACAGGGAAATGAAGATAGAAGTGAAGGAAGGCGTATTAACGGTAATCCGTCCAACTGAACAGATTCGTCACAAAGCTCTCCACGGTTTATACCGCGCTTTACTGGCGAACATGGTGACTGGCGTGACTGATGGCTTCAAGAAACAACTGGAACTGGTGGGTGTGGGTTATAAAGCCGCAAACAACGGTCAGTTACTCGATCTCGCATTAGGTTACTCTCACAATATCGTTTTCGAAATTCCTAAGGAACTGAAGGTGGCTACCCTGACTGAAAAAGGTCAGAACCCTAAGATCATGCTGGAAGGTATCGATAACCAATTACTGGGTCAGGTGGCTGCGAAAATCCGCGGTCTGCGTAAACCAGAGCCTTACAAAGGTAAAGGTGTTCGCTACAGTGATGAAGTGGTACGTAAGAAAGCTGGTAAATCAGCTGGTAAATAAAATTTTTAATTGGCTAATCAGCTTACAAAGCTGGTTAGCTGATTTTAACAGATATCCCGGCAGCATCGGGGTAATAAAATAAAACTCAAAATGAGCACAAAAGTTAACAGGAGACAGAAAATCCGCTATCGCATCCGTAAGAAGATCTCCGGTACTGCACAAGCACCAAGATTATCTGTATTTCGCAGCAACAGCGATATCTATGTGCAATTGATAGATGATACCAATGGCACTACCCTGGCTTCAGCTTCTTCCCGTGATAAGGACATCAAAGCCCAGCAAGGAACTAAAATCGAAAAATCTGCACTGGTAGGTAAAGCGCTGGCTGTTAAAGCACTGGCACTGGGTCTGACCACCTGCATCTTCGATAGAAGTGGTTATTTATATCATGGCCGCGTGAAAAGCGTAGCTGACGGAGCAAGAGAAGGCGGTCTTCAGTTTTAATCACGAAGTCCGAATCTTATAATTCTGAACAAGTAATTCTTATAAAATAAAATGGCAAAGAATTCATTCAATAAAGTAAAGGCTGGTGATCTGGAGCTGAAAGAGAAAGTGGTGGCGATCAACCGTGTTACTAAAACCACTAAAGGCGGTCGTACATTTAGTTTCTCCGCACTGGTAGTAGTAGGTAACGAAAACGGTGTTGTAGGTCATGGTCTTGGTAAAGCGAAAGAAGTGCAGCAGGCTATCACCAAAGGTATAGACGATGCAAAAAAGAACCTGATCAAGGTTCCGGTTATGCACGGCACCATTCCTCACGATCAGTTTGCTAAAGAAGGCGCTGCCAAAGTTTTGATCAAACCAGCTGCTCATGGTACTGGTGTGATCGCTGGAGGTTCTATGCGCGCAGTGCTGGAAAGCGCTGGTGTAACGGACGTTCTGGCTAAATCTTTGGGTTCTGCTAATCCACACAACGTGGTGAAAGCTACTTTCAAAGCACTCGGTATGTTACGCGAGCCTATCAGCATCGCTAAAACCAGAGGCGTTTCCCTGAAGAAAGTTTTCAACGGATAATTAATACCCACTTCTCCTCCGGAGATCCAGGTATTTTTCCCCCGTGGAAATTTTGAAAATAATTCATTAACAATTAAATTACTCCGCCTTAGGCGGATAGGGGTTTATGGCAAAGATTAAGATCACTCAAGTGAAAAGTGGTATAGACCGTCCGGAAAGGCAGAAACTGACCTTGAAGGCACTGGGCCTGACTAAGATGCACGCTGCTGTTGAAGTAGAAGCAACTCCTCAGATCCTGGGAATGGTCCGTAAAGTTAATCACCTTGTAACGGTAGAAACAGTTAATGCTTAATTAACTAAGTAACACTGCTGTGGGATTGTCTTTTGATAATCTTACCTTTACATTTGTGACTTTACCATTTTTATTTTAGAATAAGCGAGCGGTTAATTTCCGCGCAAGTAAAACAATTAGATATGAATCTGCATTCATTACAGCCTGCACAAGGCGCTGTACATAAAGAAAAACGTCTGGGACGTGGTGAGGCTTCCGGTAAAGGTGGTACCTCTACAAAAGGTAACAAAGGTATCCAGCAACGTGCTGGTTACTCCAGCAAAAGAGGCTTCGAAGGTGGCCAGATGCCCATCCAACGCCGTATGCCTAAACGCGGTTTCATCAACAATAACCGTGAAGAATATAAAATCTTCAACCTGGGCCAACTGGATCAATTAGTTGAAAAATATGGCCTCCAGGAGTTTAATCTGGAAAACCTGTTCATGAACGGTCTGATTAACAGAACAGCTAAAGTTAAGATTCTCGCTAACGGAGAACTCAAAACCAAGGTTACTGTTAAGGTTAACGCGATCAGCGAAAAAGCTAAACAGGCCATCGAAACAGCAGGTGGATCAGTAGAACTGGTATAAGACTTTGACTGAGGAGACGCCTACGGAGTAGTGCGTCTTTTCATATTTAATAGCGCTATTAAACCTTTATCTTCCTGTGAAGAAATTTATCGAAACGATTAAGAATATCTGGAGTATTGAGGATTTGCGTAACCGCATCCTGACCACCCTGCTCCTGGTCCTCATCTACCGTGTAGGATCCTATATCGCTTTGCCTGGCATTGATGCAAACGCGCTGACCAACTTTGAGAAAAATTCTAATCAGGGTATCTTGGGTTTGGTGAACATGTTTGCGGGCGGATCGTTTTCAAGGGCCTCCATATTTGCGTTGGGTATTATGCCCTACATTTCTGCATCAATTGCTATCCAGTTATTAACGATAGCAGTTCCTTATTTTCAGAAACTGCAGAAAGAAGGTGAAAGCGGCCGCAAAAAGATTAACCAGTTTACCCGTTATCTCACAGTAATAGTAACAGGTTTCCAGGCGAGTGCTTACGTTGCTTATCTCCGTAATCAGTCCGGTGGCGCTATTATTGCTGAATATGGCACCTTTTTCTTCTGGCTCTCTACTACCGTTGTACTTACTGCAGGTACCCTGTTTGTAATGTGGCTCGGTGAAAAGATCACAGATAAAGGTATTGGTAACGGTACTTCCATCATCATCATGATGGGTATCCTTGCCCGTTTGCCACAGGCTTTAGTCGCAGAATTTTCCAGTAAGGTGAGCGGTGAAATGGGTGGACCAATCCTTTTCCTCATCGAAATAGCTGTCTTTATCTTAATCACAGTAGGCCTGATCCTGCTCGTTCAGGGTACCAGGAAAATACCGGTGAACTACGCTAAGCGTATCGTGGGTAACAAACAATATGGTGGTGTACGCCAGTTCATTCCCCTGAAGGTGAATGCAGCCGGTGTAATGCCAATCATCTTTGCCCAGGCGATCATGTTCATACCTGCTACTGCGATAGGCTTTGCTACTTCTTCTGAAAGTGCTTCCGGCTTTATCCGCATTTTTAGTGACCACACTAATGGCTGGTATAACCTGATTTACGCGGTGCTCGTGATCGTATTTACCTACTTCTATACTGCGTTGATCTTCAACCCCACTCAAATGGCGGATGAAATGAAACGTAATAACGGTTTCATTCCAGGTATCAAACCTGGTAAAGCTACCGCTGATTACATCGGCGCTGTAATGGACCGTATCACTTTGCCTGGTGCATTTTTCCTGGCAATAGTGGGTATCATGCCAGGTCTGGCTGCTGCCTTCAAGGTGAACAGTAACTTCGCTACCTTCTTCGGTGGTACTTCCCTGTTGATCATGGTAGGAGTTATCCTGGATACACTGCAACAGATTGAAAGCCAGCTTCTCATGCGCCATTACGATGGTCTGATGAGCACCGGCCGAATCAAAGGCAGAACTGCCCCGGCTAACGCATAAGTAATTGAACGCGAAAGTGTTACAATAACAATAAAATAGCCACAGAAGCTTCCGCGCTTTAGTGGCTATATTATTTAGAAGCTACTAGCCGTTAGTATTTAGCCATTGGTTTTAAAAGCTGAATGCTAATCTAAAAG
>NZ_DATCVJ010001031.1:0-9350 GCF_036566945.1 Chitinophaga sp.
AAAAATATCCACTATCATCTCCCAAAATCTTTTAAATCCAAAATCGAAAAGTAAAAATCTTGTAAATCATCAAAATCAGTATAATCCTGAACAAAGACAAAACTCGCAGGAACTGTTTTACAGCAACCCTGTAAACAAGTCCACTCTTTCATGCTCTATCAGCCAACGTTTACGCCAGATGCCACCGGCATAGCCTGTGAGCGTGCCATTGGCGCCTATTACCCGATGACAGGGAACAATAATAGCCAACCTGTTTTTTCCATTGGTAGTACCTACAGCCCGGATACTTTTGGGATTCTGAATACGACGGGCCAGTTGCTGATAAGAAATCGTTTGTCCGAATGGAATGGCTAACAACTGCTGCCACACGGTTTGCTGAAACTCAGTACCTTCCTGGGAAAGCGGGAGATCAAATACTTTACGGTCGCCGGCAAAATATTCATACAGTTGCTGCGCGCAATCAAGCAACAAAGCGGGGGCGTGTGGAAAATTAACCGGAGGCTCTTCCGTGAAAGAAACCGCATTTATAAAATGAGCGGTGCCACTGATTAATAAGGGACCAACGGGGGTGTCTATACGTAGATGATATACTCCTTCTTCCATGCAAATAATCTATTGGGATAATAAGGACCTCCACAAATAAAAAGTGGCATATGCAGCATGTTCCTTCCATGGCCGGGTATATTCCTGTAATGCAGTCATCGAAGGTTTGCTTTCCAAATCTAATCTATTTTTTATAGCATTCTGCAAACCAACATCTTCCAATAACACAGATTGTGGGAAACGACGGTATTTCATCAGCGCATAATTGGCCGACCAGTTGCCAATCCCTTTGATGGCGACCAGTCTTTCCAGTGCTGCCTCATAGCTCATTTCGTCCAGTGCAGCTTCCGTCAGATAGCCATTCGCCATTTGCTTGGCCGTTTCTACCAGGTACAATGCCTTGCTTCGCGAAAACTGCATAGGCGCCAGTGCTTCCGGCGCCAGCGCCGCTATCACCGCCGGATGCGGGTACAAATAAAAATCGGTATCGTTTACCACCGCATGATAACCAAAGTTGGTAATAAAACGCTGACGAAGCGTATAGGCAAAGGCCAGGTTTATTTGTTGACCTATAATAGGCCAGCTGATGGCCTCAAACAAATCAGGCATCCCGATGAGCCGCAAACCGCGGTAGGCCTGTGCCAGACCTTTTAACAGCGGATCTGTTTCGGTATAATCGTAAAACGATTGCAGACTGGCATCGAGGTGCAGCCAGTGCGTAATAAACTTTTTGATAGGCTCTTCCGCCACTGCCACGCCCAAAGGCGCCAGCACCGTTACTTCCAGGTAGTCGCTTTTTTTACCAGGGGCAATTTCCACCACCACCGGTTCTCCTTCAGACAATAACATTCGCTGCACCTTGCCATTGCGGATATAGTGCAGGCACTCCCTGTCGGATCTTCCCAGGAAGCGCAGACACTCATCAAAAGAAAAGTGCTGCGCCTCATGAATGGGAATCAATATTTTCTGCAAAGCCATACGCAAAATTAAGCAATGCATATTTGAGACAACTGCGATTTCTTGCGGTTTTTGTCTTTCCCAGGATTATACTGATTATACTGATTTTCCAGATTTTGTTTTTAAGATTTTGTAGGATTTGAAAGATTAGCGGAGATATAAGCGCTTGTATCTCCGCTAATCTTTCAAAATCAAAAGGAAAAAATCTGGAAAATCAGTATAATCAGTATAATCCTGGGAAAGACAAAAACTCGCGGCATTATTATACCGGCATCGTCCGGGAAGTAATAGCTACGCGGTTCCATGCATTGATCATCACAATAGCGAGTGTAATCTGCGCCACTTCTTCCGGGGTAAATACTTTCAGCGCGGCATTGTATACGTCGTCCGGCACATGGGAGCTGCTGACCAGCGTTACTGCTTCTGTAAGCGCCAGTGCCGCACGTTCTTTGTCGGTGTAATAAGGTGCTTCATGCCATGCATTCAGTCCGTAAATACGTTGTTCTGTTTCTCCCATTTTGCGGGCATCTTTGGTGTGCATGTTTAAACAAAAAGCACAACCATTGATTTGGGAGGCCCTGATTTTTACCAGCTCAGACAGTGTTTTATCGAGTCCCATGCCATTCACGAAATTCTGTAAATCCATTAAGGCTTTTAAAGAACCCGGTACCAGTTTATAAACGTCCATTCTTGCTTCCATAATATATTAGTTTATTAAGTTAATGTGTTAATAGAAAAATTGTTCGCGGATAATCTTACCATCTTTTACATGATATACACATAGCTCGTTTCTCGTTCGCCGGCCTATGTTGACGATGGTTACATCCATCAGCAGCTGCAGGGCGAAATAATCGTCTGCCACAATAGGCTCCGATATTTCCAGCAGATGCCGCTCTACAATGTTGTCGAGAAACAGCTGTTCTTTGGCCATGATCGCCGGCAAGCCGCTGGTGATGCGACCGTCCGGTTCTATATTCACTGCCTCTTCATGAAAAAGCGTGGACTGTGCCTCCGGAAATTTCCACTCCCGGCAAAGTTGAGCCAATGTATAAGCGAGCCGTCTTACAACTGTCATGATCTTGATTTGTGGATACAAAATAACAGCAAAAAACACCACCAAAACAGATACAGAATTATGAATCTTAAACCATAACAGATTATCTTTAGGGAGATGAAAAAGAACAACGGGTTTATCTATCTTCAACTGGCAGAAAAAATTCAGCAAATGATCAGCGGTGGTGTATATGCCGTGGGTGATAAGCTGCCCTCTGTACGGTCGTTGCACCAGGAACATGGCATCAGTATCAGTACTGCATTGCAGGTATACACCCATCTGGAAAAAAAGGGCTGGGTGGAAGCGCGGGAAAAGTCGGGCTACTTTGTACATTATGCACATAACATCCGGCCTAAGCTGCCGCCGATATCCGATCCATTGCCAACTGCCGGCAAAGTACAGATCAATGAAAAGCTGGCCATGTTCCGGAAAACCAGCCGGTCGCAAAAAACCATTTCACTCATAGGCGCCTCGCCGGATACTTCCCTGCTCCCATCGGCGAAGCTCAAGAAAGCATTGCAACTCTGTGCCCGTGAACTGGATACTTCGTATATCCCTTACGGTGATATTACCGGCCATGAACCTTTCCGCCGGCATATTGCCCGGCATTGCCTGAACTGGGGCCGAGCGGTAACGCCCCGGGAAATCATTGTCACCAATGGCGCCATTGAAGCCACCGTATTATGTTTGCGGGCAGTGGCCAAAGCCGGCGATACCATTGCCATAGAGTCGCCTACTTTCTTTGGCCTGCTGCTGGGCATTGAAAGTTTGGGAATGAAAGCACTGGAGATACCTACCGACCCGGTAACCGGCATTAGCCTCGATAAACTCGAAGATGCATTTAAACAAAAAAAAGTGCAGGCATGCCTGTTTGTGACCAACTACAATAATCCTTTGGGCAGCTGTATGCCGGACAACAGCAAGGAACAACTGGCCAAACTCCTGCAGCAATACCAGGTACCGCTGATCGAAGACGATGTATACGGAGATCTGCATTTCGCACCGGAGCGACCCAGAACCGTGAAATCATATGATGAAGAAGGACTGGTACTCTATTGTTCTTCCTGGTCTAAATCTATTGCAGCGGGACTGCGCATTGGCTGGGTGATGGGTGGGCGCTACCACGAAAAACTTGCGCAGCTGAAATTCATGACCTCTGCCAGCACGGGCCTGTTGCCACAACTGGTGCTGACAAAATTCCTGGATCAGCAACGACTGGACCTGCACCTCAAATCACTGCGGCAGGCTCTCAATATGCAAACCATGCAGATCACGAAGGCCATACAGGAATATTTTCCGGGAGAGACACAACTCACCCGCCCCAACGGAGGGATCAGTTTATGGGTCGTGCTGCCCCCTAAAGTCAATACCTGGCAGCTACATGAAGCTGCCGTGGAACAAGGCATTACGTTTACGCCCGGCTCCCTGTTTTCCAGCCAGGACCGATATCATAACTGCATCCGGCTCACTAATTCCAACCCCTGGAATGATGACCAGGAATGGGCGATCCAGACCATAGGTGGCCTTATCCGTAAACAGCTAAAATGACTTCTCCCGAAAAAATAAAATAAAAAACAGATGCCAAATTTGTACTTTTGACCAGATCAGATTTGCATTACCATGATAAAAACCGCCGATCACCTGTACCTGCAGGTAGCTGATAATATAGAACAGCTGATAGAAAAAGAGGTGATGAAAATAGGGGAAAAACTGCCTTCTGTGCGCATGCTCAGCAAGCAACAGGGCATCAGTTTAACCACCGCTTTCCAGGCATATTATCACCTGGAATCAAAAGGATTGATTGAATCCAGGCCTAAGTCCGGCTATTATATCCGCTTCAACTCCCGGCGCATGCCCGCCATGCCCACCACCTGCGCACCGGTAAAAAAAGCCAGTGAAGCCACGGTAAGTGATATGGTGATGGAAGTATTTAGTCATCACAGAAATCCCAACATCCTGAATTTTTCGGTGGCCACGCCACCGCCCGATCTGCTGCCTGCCGCTAAAATGGCCAAAGCAGTGGTACATGCACTCCGTAACCTGCCCAATAACGGGATCGGCTATGAAGAGTTGCAGGGCAATTCGCTGTTGCGCGGACAAATTGCCCGGGCGTCGTTAGCATGGGGCGGCGCTTTTACCGCCGACGATGTGGTCACTACCAGTGGCTGCATGGATGCGCTCACACTGTGCCTCTCTGCTGTAACGCAACCCGGCGATACCATTGCGATTGAAAGTCCCGCTTATTATGGCTCCATGCAACTGGCCGAAAGCCTGGGCCTGAGAGTACTGGAAGTGCCTACCGACCCGGTTTGCGGCATAGACCTCGAATACCTCGACAAAGCCATTCCCCGTCATAAAATCAAGGCCTGCCTTTTTGTAACCAACTACAACAACCCGCTGGGCTCCTGTATGCCGGACAAAAATAAAAAGGTGCTGGTAGACATGATGGTGAAGTATGATATTGCCCTGATAGAAGATGATATTTACGGAGATCTTTACTTCTCCAAACAACGCCCCGCCAACTGCAAAACATTTGATAAATACGGGCATGTACTACTCTGCAATTCCTTTTCAAAATCACTGGCGCCGGGCTATCGCGTAGGCTGGACCATGCCCGGCAAATACAAAGACAAGGTAATGCGGATGAAACAAAATCACTCCATTGCCTGCGCATCACTACCACAGGCGGCGGTAGGTCATTTCCTGGAAATTGGCCGCTACGAATTTCACCTGCGTAATTTACGGAAGATGCTGCATACCCAGTGTTTACGGTACTCTCAGGCCATCAACGAATACTTTCCGGAAGGCACCCGCATTTCAAGACCACAGGGCGGCTGCGTGCTGTGGATAGAACTGGATGAATCTATTAATACCTTTGAATTATTTCAACAGGCACTGAAACATAAGATCACGTTTTGTCCCGGCAGAATTTTTTCACTGCAGAATAAATACAATAACTGTTTACGTATCAGTTTTGGTAATGCCTGGAGCAAGCAGGTAGATGAGGGATTGAAAACACTGGGAAAACTGATCAAAAAAATGAATGCATGAAAATGAAATTACGAATTACGAATTACGGATTTGTGGGGAGATATACGCGTTTACTATCTCCCCACAAATCCGTAATTCGTAATTCGTAATTCGTAATTCGTAATTCGTAATTCGTAATTCTAAAAGTTGCTGCCAGATACCTGTATAGCAAGCGGCATCTGGCAAGCAACCAATGGGATTAACATCCTAAACAACCGTTAACTGTAAATCAACAAAGAATTTTTTTTAATGTCCTTGCTGCTGGTGCAGCATTTACACAATGCTGCACACCGCAACGCCCAGGATCATTTATTAAGCGATCAACGGATGTACCATAAGTCCACCGTCTACATTATATTCTGCACCTGTAATAAACGACGCTTCCTCTGAAGCCAGGAAGGTGACCATGTTGGCTACGTCTTCCGCTTTTCCCAATCTGCCCAGTGGGGTTACATTGCCCAGATGTGTTTTCAGCACATCCGGCATGCCTACTTTTTCCAGCAATGGCGTGGCAATGATACCGGGGTTTACGACATTGACCCGTATTTTCCGGCTGGCCAGTTCCCTAGAGAGTGTTCTGCCCAATGAATTCAACGCTGCTTTACTGGCAGATAATACTGCGCCGCTGGGTGTGCCGGAATACGCATTCAGCGCAGATAGCAGGGTAATAGAACCTCCATCATTGATGAGGGGCAATAAGTGCTGGATGGTGAAAAAGGCGCCTTTGAAATTAACATTCATTAATTCATCGTATAAGTCTGTTGTAACCGTTTCAAACGGAGCCAGTTTCGCCACACCCGCATTTATAAACAAAGCATCTATTTTTCCAAAACGCCCCTGTACATATTCCGCCAACCGCTTCGCATCGTTCAAATCCGACTGATCTGCCTTAAAACCTTCTGCAGGGTGCCCGAGTGCATATACAGCTTCCTGTATGGCACCCGGATTACGACCTGTTATCAATACCTTCGCTCCCTTTGCTAAAAATGATGCTGCTGTTGCGTAACCTATACCGCTGTTACCGCCAGTGATAACAACTATTTTATCTTTCAATGATGACATGAATAATGTGTTTTGAGAAAATCAGGCAATTAATGGATGTACGCTAAGACCGCCGTCTACATTGTATTCTACGCCGGTGATAAACGATGCATCGTCAGACGCGAGGAAGGACACCAGTTTAGCTATTTCTTCCGGACGGCCCATTCTGCCGATCGGCATTCTTTGTGCCAGATGATCTATATTGATCGCATCTTTAGGTACTCCGGCTTTTTCCAGGATAGGCGTATCTACCGGACCCGGATTAACAATATTTACCCTGATTTTTCTACCGGCTAATTCCCTTGATAATGTCCGACCCAGTGAGTTCAATCCCGCCTTGCTGGCGCTGTATACCGAGGCTCCCGGCATACCGGAATGCGCGTTCACAGAGGATAGCAGGATAATGTTTCCTCCGTCGTTCATTAACGGGAGTAAGTGCTGTACCGTAAAAAATGCGCCTTTCAGATTAACGTCCATAATCCTGTCGAATTCCGCTTCTGTTACATCTGCTATAGTAGCAAATGTGCCTATGCCGGCGTTTACAAACAGAATATCTATTTTTCCATAACGGTCACGCACATACTCCGCCAATTGTTTTGAGTCTTCTATCTTTCCCTGATCCGCAATAAAACTATCTACGTCCCCGCCTAATGTAGCCACTGCCTGCTGTACAGCCTCTGGCCTACGTCCTGTGATTAAAACTTTTGCGCCTTTCGCTAAAAAATCTGCTGCTGTTGCATATCCTATACCGCTGTTACCGCCCGTGATGACAGCAGTTTTGTGTTGTAATTGTTCCATCCTATTGATTTATTTAAGTTTATCAATGTAATACCTTTAAAAAAAAGAGAAATTTCTTCTCCATTAATTCATTAATTTAAACATTTCGATATATAAACCTATAAAAAAAGCCGTTGGTAAACCCGCCCGGTAGTCCCTCAGCTTAATTGTAAAAAGAACATCGACAATTGCTTCATCATCTCTTTATTGAGCGTTAATTCCACAATTCTGCCATTTTTTGAAGAATTCAGCACACCACTATCGACCAGGATCTTCACGTGGTGCGATACCGTGGGTTGCGATAAACACGTAAACTCACATACATCACCACAAATCAGCTTGCCCTTCTTAACAACCTCCATTATAATAGATAATCGATGCTTGTCGGCGATGGCATTTGCTGCTTTTTCTATAACTGCTAAATCCATAGAACAAAAGTAATACTATTTTCCAAATATCGAAATATTTCAATGAATTTTTTTTCGGGACGTTTCCCGGGACTGCGTTGATACCTTGCGCTACCTATATTTTTATATTATCTTTATATCTTACTTGTCTTGCAAGGCCAGCACAAGTGTAATCAAATATGCCAAACAAACTATTGCTATGAAAACCATGAAAACTCAACTCTTATTACCGATCGCGCTTTTTACTTTCGCCGCCTGTCATGAAAGTAGAAGACCGGAGGAACCCGTTGAAACCGCCGCCGCACCGCCGCAACCATCCGTATCCGCCGCAGGCGCCGAAAAAGTATCGCATCCCTGCGCCATTTTTCATTCACCGGATAGCAGTCAACTGGAAAAATTAAAAAAAGAAAATGGAGAAGAAGCCTTTTATACACTCGCCGATGATAACCAGAACTATATGGCCGATGCACGTGTTTTCCTGGAAGGGAAAGGGATCAAAATAATGGAACCTTCCGGCGGAAAAATTAACTTTCAATCCAAAACCGGCAACGCTACCATTATTGATTTAAGTGATCCGAAATACAACTGGGAAGCCTGGCTGTATGATGGCAACAAACTCAATAAAATTGATGTAACGGATATTGAAAATGAGTATAAGAAGTATATGAAGTAAGCGGAAAGTAGAAAGCGGAAAGCAAAAAGCTATTGTAGCGGATGATCTGAATTAAAACAGAAAAGCAAAGAACAGCTGCCTTTTCTTTTTCGCTTTGCCCCATCCGCTACAATAGCTTTTTGCTTTCTGCTTTCCGCTATTTATCGGGCATCGCATACCGCAATGCCTCTTCCGGAGGTTTTCCGGCAAACATAAACCGGTGGTCCTTATTCGTTACGCTTTCCAACACATCCTTCGATATCAGAAATGCTTCGCGGCTAAATTGTAATCTGCCCAGTCCCTCTCCAGGTGAGATCTGCAGCTTATTCACCTCCGGCGGCAGCGGATAATCAAAAAATGCGGTATCGTACATGCTGTGCAATACTTTTAAATGCCGGTAAGAAGGCTGATCCACCAACACCTCATATCCGTTCTTCGTTGTTGTCCCCGCTGCTATCGAATCCATAGCAGGATGCGCAGAAAAATCAAAAACGAGATAAGGGACATGTTGGGAATTAAAAGCAAACACCAACAGCAGCTTTCCCGGCGTGATCTCTTTATCCTGCGATGCCGCTATAATATATTTCGGCGCCGGTTTATCTGAAGTAAGATACAACGTATCATGATGCTGCTCCCAGATGCCTTTGGTAAACTGATCTAAGGCGCCATAACTGACGGAATAAATAAACCGGTGGTTATCAAAAAGGCAGATTTCTTCCGCCATTTCCATCTGGCTGGCGTTATAGCAACCAATGGTTAAAGTGTTGCTTTTATTCATATCTTTTTTTTGCGCAAAAATGGGCGTGGCCGGAAATACCAGCAATGCCAACAGCAGTATGCGGCCATATGCCTTATAGGAGTGATTGCACGCCATATTGTTCCTGTAAGG
>NZ_DATCVJ010001032.1:0-7098 GCF_036566945.1 Chitinophaga sp.
CTAAACCGTAACTCTTGAATCGGAAATCTTCTGCTAAAGTATCATTTGGTTCCCAACGTAAACTAAATGGTGGGTTGGCTACTATGGCATCAAACTCTACTTTTTTGCTTGGATTCATTTCATTGAGCAAAGGCCAATGATTTTCTAAGGTGTCACCATGAAATATCTCAAACTCAGTATCCTTCATTCCATGCAAAAGCATGTTCATTCGGGCAAGGTTGTAGGTAGTAATATTCTTTTCCTGTCCGTATATTTTACCAATGTTTCCGCCATTGTCTTTGACCTGCGTTCTCACATTCAATAACAATGAGCCGGAACCACAGGCAAAATCCAACACTTTATTGAACTTCTTTCTTTTACCATTGGCTGGATCCTGGCTGTCTAAAGCTACAACTTCCGAGAGAATGGTAGAGATTTGCTGTGGCGTATAAAACTCGCCAGCTTTTTGCCCTGAACCTGCAGCAAATTTGCCTATTAAATACTCATATGCATCCCCGATAGTATCAGACTCGGTAGAAAATTCTGCAATTCCATCAGCAATCTTTTGAATGATAACACAGAGTTTTTTATTTCTGTCATGCGAAGTTTTACCTAATTTTTCTGAGTTCAGGTTTATCTCCGAAAACAAGCCTTGAAAAGTACTGTCAAATGATTCGTTTTCAATGTATCGAAATCCTTCTTCGAGTGTTACTAACAAATCAGGATGTTGCGTTCTCGCTAATTCTATAATATTCCCCCATAGATACGACGGCTTGATAACATAATGCACTTTTTTTCGCATCTGTTTTTCAAAATCGACCACATCGTCGCTGTTTGCTTTATACCAGATTTCCAAAGGTGTTTTGACCTTAACATCCATTGGATCCTTGTCTGGATAGTCTTTCCCCAATTCTTTCTTTGCCGCCTCTTCGTAATTAAAGGACAGATACCGCAAGAATAGGAACGAAAGCATATAATCACGGAAATCATCCGCATTCATTGCTCCTCTTAAGGTGTCTGCTATATCCCAAAGGGTTTTGCCTAGTTGCTGTTGCTGCTGCTCTCTCTGCGTCATTGTCAAAATTTGAATTTATACTTGAGAACAATTTTCTCTAAAATATCTTTAAACAATTGTTCTTCTGTCGGAGACATCCTATTGGATTGCGTTCTAAATGAATCCTTATGTGATAGTGAATGAATTCTTTCTGCAACAGTGTTTGGATCTTCGCCAAGTTCGATCTGGCTTAACGTATAACCAATTCCGCCTTTACCTAAAAAAGATGAAATATTTTCAAGCAATTGTCTCAAAAGCACGAAATGATAGGAAAACAACTCCGTTTTGGTTGCTTCATCTAACGTCTTAAGTAGATGAAGGTGAAATAGAAAAGGACCATTTGGACTGTTTAGCTTTAACTCATCTTGTTTATTTTCAAGTAAGAAAACGGATGTATCATTTTTGTACTTATCACTTTTCTGACCTTTTTTCAGCCGGTCTGCGAGAATTGAAAACAAGCCAATATGATGAGTAGTTAAGATTATTTTCTTTCTGGGGTAAGTGTCATCAATCAATTGAGTAATTGATTCTGCAGTGACAAAAATATTATGTTCATCCAAACTTGAAACAGGATCATCAATAAAGAAATGTGCATCCAGAACACCTGTCCACGCCTCCGTTTCAAATAGGGCCAGGAAAAAGCACCAAACAAATATCCTCTCTTCACCTCTTGATATCTTAATTGGCGTTTCTAGTTCTTCATCTATAAAAAATGTGATTGACTTTATTCCCTTCTCCCTGTCACCATCTTCAAATAGATTGAGTTTGAATTTATATCGGGGATGATACAGGGAAAGTTTTTCGTTTAGAATATCCGTATCCAACAATAGAGAATGAAACTGATTCAACGAGCTAATAACTACATCAAGCTTTATATTTTCATTATTGCTTTTTTCATCATTGTCCCATACAAATAGATCTTCGCTATAAGCATTATAGTAAACACCTGAATGTTTCCCGCCGTTTTTCGCTTTTGATAAATCTTTAAAGGAAACAGATAACTTTGTTTTCCCTGTTGTATTAAATGCATAAATTAAGCAAAGTTTTTGCGGCAATTCGTATAATTGAGTTGCTATATCTGATATATTTTTCATTCGCTAATCATTCATTTTAGGGAATAAACCTTGCATTAATCCTTTTTTATGCTGCTTCAATTGTTCTATTTTCTCTGCTTGTGCGGTGATTAATGCATCTAAAGCCGAAAGGCAGGAGGCGATTTTTTGTTGTTCTTTAAGTTTTGGAGGGAAGCCGACTTTAAAATCTTTGATTTGTTGCGCACTTATATGAGGGATACCTGAACTTGTATTAACTGTATCAACGTATGTTCTAAATTTATCTGACAAGAAATACTGATAAATATATTTAATATCAGATCTTTCATTTGGTCTGATTCGCGCAACCCTTTGTATTAAAATTGAATTTTCATCATCTTTATTTATAAGAGCTACATTTTTGCCAACCTTAGAACCATCCATTCCAATCACGATATCATCCTCCTTTATTAAATACTTTCCTAGATTTTCTAAATTCCCCAAGAAATACTTATCAATATCCTCTGAATGTCTAATATATCCCTCTGTAATGTTAATACCTCTTAGAATAGGTGTTCCAATTTTATCATCACTAAGTTCTTCACTTCTAAGGGCAATTCCTGAAAGCAGATCAATATAATCTCCTATTTTCTTCACCTCCCATTCCCCATCCTTCACAAACTCCGGGAAACGATACTTCGGCACCTTCTCGCCCTCTTGCGGAAAAAGATTTTGCATCAGGCCTTTTTTATGGTCTTTGAGCAAGTCGAGCTTTTCGCGGTGGGCAGCAATTACTTCATCTAAGGAGGAAAGGCAGGAAGCTATTTTTTGTTGCTCGTTAATGGTTTGTGGTAACCTAATTGGCATTGATGAATATTCAGTTCCATTTATACCAGGTTGACCACTTCTGGCAGATATAAAACTGACCCATTTCCAATATTGATCAGTTGAAAGAAATTGGAATAAAAAATCTGAATTCAATTTAAAATTGTTCGTTTTCACTCTAATAAGAAAACCTGCAAAAACAAGCCTTCCATCTTCACTTCTATATTTATATGATTTGCCAACACTTGCACCAGTTCTTGCCAATACAATATCACCGTCGCATAAATAGTTGTTTTCTGTAACATCGCTATCAACTGACACTTTTCCGTTTGCAAGAAAACGTCCATCTTCCGAAATATCAGTTATTCTTAGGTAAGTCGGTAGCTGATTAGAATAAGGAACGCCAGGTGCATTAATCCCATATTCGGGATTTTGGAACAAATAATCTCCCAACTTTTTCTCCTCCCATTCCCCATCCTTCACAAACTCAGGAAACCTTAATTTCGGTACCAATTTTTTATCCTTATTCATAAGCAGCTAATCCAGAAATTTCACGCCCTTGGGCTAATTTTTTTAATTGAGGTACTAGATCATTCATTAAGGCCAGTTCTATTACCCTGCGTTCTTTCCAGCTAAGGCCCAAAGGTTCCAACAGGTCTGTCAATTCTTCTCCGTCAAAAATCATCCGGCTCATAATCTTATCCACAAAGTTTTTCAATTCCGACGCTTGCAAATCATGTCGCTGCGCAATAGCAGCCAGTTCTTTGTTGTATTTATCCTCTTTAAATTGATCGTACCCATTGCGTAAGCTTTCCACGTTTTGCCCGCTGTTCCAGTCCAGGCTTCTGATATACTCCGTCAAATCCTCTTCCTCGTCCATTAAATTGGAGTTGGATTTCAAGAGGCTAATCACCTGCATCTTAGTCATTTTCTGCTTAGCCGGCTTCTTTTGCGTATTATCCGCAATCAGGTTCATGATGTAGTCATAATCAATCACTGCAGAGGCAAATAGCACAAATTCGAAATCCAGTTGTTGAATTTCTGGTGGCGCGTTTTCGCCTTCTTTTTGTTGTATTTCCCTTAATTGTTTGGCAGTTTCGATATAGGAGCTTCTGAAGCCCTGCAAAATACCTTTGGGCAAAATGGCTTCAATTTTTGCCATTTGTGTTTCGTCCAAATCTGTGTATTGGTCCAGCTGAGTTTTAAGCCGCTGTACTTCTTTAAAATTCTTCACGAAGGCTAATCTTGCTGCGTCCCCTTTCAGATTGTACACTTCTGGCGCTTCATTGACCAGACCGTGTTCCTCCATAAAATTGCCCAATTTTTCTACCGCCGCCTTGAACTTATCAATTACCACAGGCGCAGGATCCACCAGCCAAATCTCCCTTGCTTTTCCATTGTCTTCACCCGAGAATAGTGCAATGGCCTGGTTCACGGCATCCTGTTGTGAACGGAAATCTAAAATATTACCGTAAGGTTTGGTGTCATTGAGTACACGATTGGTGCGGGAAAATGCCTGGATCAATCCATGGTATTTCAGGTTTTTGTCCACGTACAAGGTATTCAGGTATTTGGAATCAAAACCCGTAAGTAGCATATCCACTACAATGGTGATGTCAATCTTGTTTTCGTGCGGGTAGTCCGTGTTGCTGTATTTTTGGTCTTTGATGCGTCTTTGTATATCCTGATAATATATATCAAATTCGTTGATAGAATGCTCGCCGCCAAATTGCTTATTGTAGTCAGCAATAATTTCCGTCAATGCTTTTTTCTTCTCCTCCGGGTTTTGCTTATTATCTTCTTTTTCCTGGGTAAGATCTTCCTGAAGTTGCTTAATGTCAGCCGCATTTTTCTGACTTTGCTGATCACCCTCTTTGGCAATCAATTGAGCTGGAGGAGAAAAAACGCAAGCAATATTCAAAGGAGTATAATCAGGATTCTCTGCTAATTTTTTCTTTTGTACTTCTTTAAATAGCTGATAGTATTCAATAGCGTTATTAATAGAGGCTGTGGCCAACAAAGCATTGAAACGCCTGGAATTAGTGGCGGCATTGTGCTTGTCCAAAATGGCTTCTACCACCGCCTGCTGTGCAATGGCTTCGCCTGGCTTTGGATGTATATTGCCTTTGCCTTTAAAATAATCAATGTGAAAACGCAGCACATTCTTATCATCTATAGCATGAGTAATGGTATAGGTGGGCAACTGCTTTTCAAAGATATCCTTCGTAGTTTTGTAAGAAGCGTATTCGCCTTCGCGTACATTGTAGTTAGCATTTTCATCAAAGATGGGCGTACCGGTGAAACCGAATAATTGCGCATTTGGGAAAAACTCCTTGATCGCTTTGTGATTGTCGCCAAACTGGGAACGGTGACACTCATCAAAGATGAAAACCACACGTTTTTTACTCAGTGGTTCTAAACGTTCCTTGTAGTTTTTTTTATTGGTTTCATCAAGTGCCAATCCTAGTTTTTGAATGGTAGTAACAATTACTTTGTCGGTATAGTCGGCAGAAAGTAAACGCCTTACCAGCGTTTCGGTATTGGTATTCTCTTCCACACTACCTTCCTGAAACTTATTGAACTCTTCGCGGGTTTGCCGGTCAAGATCTTTTCTGTCCACCACAAACAGGCATTTTTCAATATTCGGATTATCTTTCAGTATGGTAGACGCTTTGAAAGAGGTCAGGGTTTTACCGCTTCCCGTGGTGTGCCAGATGTATCCATTTCCCCTGTTGTCGTTAATACAATCTACGATAGCTTTTACCGCATAAATTTGATAGGGTCGCATGACGAGCAATTTCTGTTCGCTTTCTACCAGTACCATGTATTTACTGATCATTTCTCCCAGTGTACACTTGGACAGAAACTTATCGGTAAAATCGTAAAGATTATTTATCTTTTTATTCGCTATATCTGCTAATTCATAGACCGGCAAAAATTGTTCATCTGCATTGAAAGCAAAGTGCTGATTTTTGTTGTTCGCAAAATAGAGTGTGCGACTCACGTTGCTTACAATAAACAACTGCATAAAGCAAAGCAGCGAATTGCCATAACCATTGCCTGGCTCGTTTTTATAATCCACAATCTGCTGCATGGCCTTGCGGTGTGATATATCTCCCTTTTTCAGTTCGATTTGTACCATTGGCAAGCCATTAATCAGCAAAATGATGTCGTAGCGTTGGTAGCTGTTCTCCGTATTAATGCGCAATTGACTGATGACTTCAAAATCATTCTTGCACCATTCTTTGTTATTCACCAAAGTATAATGCAACGGGGTTCCATCTTCGCGCTGGAAATACTGTTTCTCCCGCAATGATTTAGAAGCAACAAAAACGTCTGGATGAATAATCTCCTCTCTCAGCCTTAAAAATTCATTCTCTGAAAGCCGAACACGATTGAGCGCTTCAAATTTAGTTCTAAAGTTTTGCTCAAGCGTTTTTCTATCGACGATATCATCTCGATGAGTATACTTAAGATCCGTGAGTTGCCTGATCAGGTTATTCTCTATTTCGTATTCTTTGCTCATTATAATTCTATCTATAAGTCCCTGGCATTAACGTTCAGAATTTCTGCAATTCGATACAAATCCTTAATGCTCGCCTGTCTGGTATTACAAGCGCATGTGTTAACTAATAGCTTGCTTTAATTTTTCTCCAGCCCCAGGTCTGTGAGGTGCCTTTCCTTCAGCACTTCTTTAATTCGGTTCATTAAAAGCATAGCTATAGTTTATCCCGTCGAATATAATAAAAATACACGGATTAATATTGGAAATATACATGGTATTATCTCGGGAAGAAAGCCCCGTGCTGGTGGAGAAAAACAAACTTGCTTCACAGTGCGGAACACAAAAGAAATTAAAAAATACGAAGGGTCGACTTTGCGTTCTTTTAGTCACCTAACATAGTAGCAACCCGCAATTAATCTAAAATGTATCCGAATAGTCAATATAACAGATCAAGTTGTTGAATTCATTAAACTTTCCGGTAGAATTTATTAATTGACCAAATCCTGACTGCAAACGAACCAACAGACTAACAAAATAATGATTTGAACTTACATCAACCTAATAATACCCGCACCAATATCAATCTTAAAAACAATAAATCAGGATTAAATACCGAATCAAAAAAGGCTTCAAAACAAACCTGTTTTGAAGCCTTCCAGTGATCCCCTTGGGACTCGAACCCAAGACCCATACATTAAAAGTGT